>JAYTGH010000570.1:0-9363 GCA_043733645.1 Flavobacterium sp.
ATTGAAAATAGGGCAATAATCGATTTACGCATGTTTTATTTTTTTTAACTTCGTTCCGTTTGCTTCGCCAATTCGGCTAAAGCCTCGGGTGACCTAAAGGTCTCGAGTGGCAATGATACTAAAAAATCCTCAATCTGATGAACAAATTGAGGATTTGAAAGTATTGTTTATTTTGACCCGAGGCTTATAGCCGAACGGAACGAAGTTAATTATCCTTTTAACCAAGATTGATTTAAAGCCTTTTTTGAATCGTCTGTAAACTTATAGCCTTCCTCCTCATCAAAATCTAATTTTACTTTACCAGTAAGGGTTTGCTCTACTCCGCCCCTTTTAATTTTAACGCTCATAGGATCAGCTGTTTTCCAGCCCTGACTTACCATGATTAAGTCATAAATATTGTCAAGATTATAGGCCTTGTCATTAATTGACAGAATAGTATCTCCTCCTTTTAATCCCAAATTATCCATAAAACTATTCAGTTTTGTTCCGGGAACCACTACAATTTCTTTTGTTGAAGGATTTACCGTTATAAATGGTACTGTTTTATCTTTCAAAAATGGGTTTGCTTCAACCTGCACTTTAGCTTTGTAGACACCCATTTTAGCAAAGTAGTCATTGTAGGGAATTGGTGTTTTTCCTGCAACATAGGTATTTAAAAACGCCCCAACTTCCGGATAGGTCAATTCGGTTATTTTACCGAAAAGTTCTTCATCATCAAAAGATTTATTCACACCATACTCTTTAGACAATTTTTTCATCAGGTCTAAAATTCCTCTTTCACCATTACTTTTTTCACGAATGATGATATCAATACACATCCCGATTAAAGCTCCTTTTTCATATACATTTAAATATTGATCTTTATATGGCGCAACCAAAACATTAGCACTCATTTCGGTAAATGGCATTGTATCGTTTAGCGTCGAAGCATTGTTTATTTTACCCACCATTCTTTCGTAAAACTCGTCAGCAGTAATCAAACCTTGATTTACCTGAAATAAATTGGCAAAATATTCAGTTACGCCTTCGTACATCCATAAATGTTTTGACATCTTTGGGTTGCTGTAATCAAAATACTCAATCTCTTTAGAATGAATACTCAACGGCGTTACCGTGTGGAAAAACTCGTGAGACACTACATCTTTTAATTGTTCGCCCAATCCTTCTGTATCCATGCTCTCAGGGAAAACTACTGTAGTCGAAGTATGGTGTTCTAAAGCTCCATAACCTTTAGCATCCTTATTTCCATCTGACAGATATAATAAAACAGTGTATCGTTTATTGTTATTAATAGAACCTAAAAAAGCTTTTTGAGCGCGCATTGTTTTCTCTAAATCGGGCAATAATTCCTTTGCAGAATGTATGCCATTTGGAGAATAAACACTAAAAACAATTTCCATTCCGTCTACAGTAAATGTTTCATAATTTGCTTTGGAATACATGATTGGATTATCTGTCAAATCAAAATAACGGCTTGCCAAAAAAGTATCTTCGGTAGCACTTTTGTTACTATCTATTAAAGAAGTAGCGCCATGAAGGTTTTTTGGATGAAGGATTGTAAGCTTGTATGGAATTTCAGTTAATTGCTTTTTGTCTTCAAAATAACCCACAAAGCCATGATTATTCACAACAAAGTTTTTACCTGCCAGGATATTTGTACCCGCTGGAGAAAATATGTCATCTTTCATAAAACCTTTCCCTTCTTCAGTGTCAAAAGTATCATTTACGTTATAGGTTACTTTTGATAATGATTTAGCATTGGAAATTTTCCATGAATTATCATCTGTTTTGGATGTAGCTAATTGCTTTCCGTTTTTATCAAATGCCTTAAAATCATCTACTAGTTTTCCGTAATTATCAGCTGAATAAGTTCCCGGTACTGTCTTTGGTAAATGAAAAACTACTTCGTTTGTGCTAAACTTTGGAGGCGTAATGGTTACACTAACCTTATCGTCTTTTACTTTGTTTAAATCAATGATCACATTTACCTGATTTAAATTTACATTCGTTTTTGTCTGTTCTTTGACAGGCAATTTTGGAGAAATCTTTTTTTGTGCGTTTGCAGTATAACTAAATACAGACAAAGTAAAAAGGGCACATAAAATTAGTTTGTTCATTACTAAAGAATTTATTTAAAAAATAAGTCCTCAAAAGTACTTATTAGTTACACTAGGTTTTTCCTTTTTTAGATATGATTAACTAAATTGCGTCTTTATTGTTTTGGGATTAAATAAAAAAACTCTTGTTGAACAAGAGTTTTTTTATTAGTCAAATTTATTTTTGATGTAGTATTTGCTGTCTAAATCATCTAAGTCGTCTATGATTGGCTTTGGTTTTGGCTTACTTCCGACGGCTTTCTTTTTCCATAGCTCAAATTTGTCTTTGGATAATCGTTTGCGCATCAATTCGGTAACTTCATTTTCTGAAAGTCCAAATTCCTCTTTAATTACTTCAAAAGGTTTTCTTTCCTCTTGCGCCATGCTGACAATTCTATCTAATTCTTCCTTGTCAAGTTCAACTAGTCTACTTTTTTTCATTTCTGTAAAAGCATTTAAATAATAAGAATGTTCGTTGTTAATTCGTAATTCAATATTAGTAAAAAAAATAATTAGTTTGCAAACATCAATATGTTTTTTTTATGTTAAGAATTTGGAGAACGTCTTTTTTGAAAAGGAATTACCAATAGATTTGAAAGTTTGTTGTTTTCTTCCGGTTTCATGTGCGTGTCAACTCCGTAAACCAGTTGCTCTCTGTCGAGTGTTTTAAAAGTGCCAAACAATCTGTCCCAAACAGAGAAGATATTGCCGTAATTGCTATCCGTATAAGGTAAAACGTAGTGATGGTGGACTTTGTGCATATCAGGAGAAACCATAAAATAGCTCAGAAAACTGTCTAGTTTCTTTGGCAAAACGATATTGGCATGATTGAACTGTGTAGCTACAACAGATACGGTTTGGTACAAAAACACCATCCATATCGGACATCCTACAATCAAAACTCCAAGCGTTGTGAAAATAAACCGCAGCACACTTTCGCCGGATGATGTCTGTTTGCCGAAGTAGTATCAATCCAAGTATCGGTGTGATGTATCAAATGAAAGCGCCACAAAAATTTGACTTTATGCTCTATCAAATGAATTAGATAGGCGCCAATTAAATCTAAAAGCAACAAGCCAACAATGGTATACATCCAGATATTAAATTTAGGTACCCAATTTAAAAGCCCGAAGTGATTTTCGGTTGCCCAATCAGCCGCTTTCAGTAAAATCAGGGCCAGGCAGAAATTGACAATCATAGTAGTAACCGTAAAAAAGATATTAATTCCGGCATGGTGCCACTTGTTATAACTGAATTTAAACAGTGGAACGGCCCTTTCTATTAACCAAAAAAAGGAAATTCCACCAGCCAAAATCAAAGCTCTGTGCAAAGAAGGAATCGTAGAAAAATAATTTATAATCTCGTTCATGGTTAACGTATTTAATTCAAATATAGCAAAAGTACTTATTTGATAATCCGGAAGGTACCATTTATTCTCGGGCCAATTGCTTTAGCTGTTTTCGGAATTTGATGTTTCCAGAAATGCTGCGTTGTGCCTTTCATAATAAGCAAGCTTCCATGTTCTAGATTGATTTTCAGTTTTTGTTCTTTAATCGTATTATGCTGTAAATGAAAATATCTTTCGGCACCAAAACTCACAGAAGCAATAACCGGATTTCTTCCTAACTCACGCTCATTATCAGCATGCCAGCCGTTGCTGTCTTTGCCATCGCGATAATAATTAAGCAAAACTGTGGTGAAGTTTACTTCGCAAATTTCTTCAATTTCATTTTTAATGAACATCAATAACGGATTCCAGGCATTGGGTTGCATCACAATATTTGAATAACTGTAGGGTTTGCCTTCGTTACCAAAAAGCGCTGTCAATCTGGGTTGCGGATGTGTTTTTCCAAAAACCGTAATGTTGTCTTGCTGCCACGGAATTTCGCTTTTCAGCTTCTCAAAAAGCTCATTGGCGCGTTGGCTATCAAAGAAATTAGGATAGTATTCAATGGTTGCATCGGGAACACTGAAAGTGATTTTTTCTTTGGGGAATAATGAATTCATATTCCAAAAATAGTAATTTATGGGCTATAGTTCATTATTGAGAACTTATTGTTTGGAGGATATGCTATCAATCCTTAGTACTTCTTAGATAAATCATTACTATGTCTATACTATATAATTTACGACATATACACGACATATATACGACATACATACGGTATATATATGCATAATGAATATCTTATAGTGCCATTAGAGATATAGAATGTTTGCTTTCTATACTTCCCAGAATAAAAAAACGATGGAACAAGTCCACCGTTTCATTAAAAAAGAATCAAGGTTCTTTGCCAGCGTGCCCTAGCTCCTTCGCTTAAACAGTCTACAAGACTGTTTAACTTCGTTCTGTTCGGCTTCGCCTCGGGTTTTAACGCTCGTCCCTACTCAGGGTTATGTTCTTTATGCAATACGTTTTTATAGATAAAACCACCAACTAAGGCGCCGGCAATTGGAGCTGCCCAAAACAACCAAACCTGCGTTAATGGCGTTCCGCCTGCAAATAGAGCTTGAGACAAGGAACGCGCCGGATTTACAGATGTATTTGTAATTGGAATACTGATTAAGTGAATTAATGTTAAAGCTAAACCAATGGCAATTCCGGCAAATTTTGTGTGCGAAAATTTATTTGTTGCTCCAAGAATCACCAACAAGAAGAACATTGTTAAAATAAATTCCGCAGCAAAGCAAGACACCATCGAATAACCATCGGGAGAAAAAGCATCATAGCCGTTGGATGCAAAAGCACCAGCTTTGGTATTGTCGATAACATTTCCTGCTTTTCCTGACCAGATGAAAAAAAGTGTTCCCCCTGCAGCAACGGCACCGATACATTGCGAAACAATATATGGCAGTACATCTTTTGCCGAAAATCTTCCTCCAGCCCAAAGCCCGACTGAAACTGCCGGATTGAAATGTCCGCCAGAAATGTGCCCAACAGCATACGCCATACTCAGAACTGTTAATCCAAATGCTAAAGCGACACCGGCAAATCCGATTCCTAAATTAGGGAATCCTGCGGCAAATAATGCACTTCCGCAGCCGCCAAAGACAAGCCAATAAGTACCAAAAAATTCTGCGAATAGTTTTTTCATAGGTTTAGTTTTATATCATGAAATATCATGATTGGTTAGTAAACTAAAAATAGAAAGGAAATTACTTGTTATAAAATGAGTTGAAGCAAACTTATTAACAAGGTTCTGAACCGATTAGGAATTACAAATAGTGCTTGAAAGGTTATTACACAGAGTTACGCAGAGAAGGCACAGAGATTCACAGAAATTAGCTGCAAAACATGCCTCTGTGAGTCTCTGCGGTACTTTGTGAATCTCTGTGAAACAACTTTTGAAAATTTATCCTCCGATGGCAATCATGCTTCTGTTTTGGGAAAACAGCTCCGGGTTTTGGAATTTCAAGTCATCGTCCATTCCGGCGCGTACTGCTTTTTTGGAAAGCAAGTTTTGTTCAATTAAGGGAATTATAGATTCGCCTGCGCGTAGAACTTCCAATAATGACGTTTCTGAATTAGAGAACAAGCAGTTTTTTAGTTTTCCGTCAGCCGTTAAACGAATGCGGTTGCAGGTGCTACAAAACGGATTGGTAACCGAACTGATGATGGCGAAGCTGCCTTGATAAGAATTAATTTTGAAGTTTTTAGCGGTGTCATTAGGAGCATCTTCGATACGTTCGATATCGGAAATGGAATATTTTGATTGAATGGTTTCTAAAATTTCGGCATAGGAAACCAATTTTGACTTATCCCATTGGTTGCCACTAAACGGCATGAATTCTATAAAACGAACCTGAACATTTTTGTTTTTTGTTATAGCAATAAAATCAACTATTTCATTGTTATTAAATGACTTAATCAGTACTACATTAAGCTTGACATTAAATTTTTCTTGCAATAATAAATCAATATTTTTTTGAACAACATCAAAATATTCACGTCTGGTTATTGCATTAAACTTGTCTTTTACCAAACTGTCAATGCTGATGTTTACTGTTTTAATTCCGGCTTCTTTGAATGTTTCAATAAAGTTGGCAACCAAAATTCCGTTGGTTGTAATGGATAGATTCACGCCTAATTTCCCCAATCTCAACATAATATCCTTCGCCTCTTTCCGAACTAAAGGCTCGCCTCCGGTCAACCTGATTTTAGTCACGCCAAGATTGACAAAGGTTTGCGCAATGGAAACAATTTCATCCGCTGTCATTAAATGTGACTTTGGTGTAAGCGAAATTCCGTCTTCAGGCATGCAATAGGTGCATCTCAAATTACAATGTTCTGTAATCGAAATGCGCAAATAGTCGTGTTTGCGACCGAATGTATCCTGCAAAAGACTATTATTTTCCATGATCAAAACCATTCAATAATTGAAACAAATGCACTACTGATGGAAAAACCGCATCTATTGATTCTGCTGCGCCATTGGTTGAACCAGGCAAAGCCATAAGCAATGTTTGTCCTTTAAAACCAACAACACTTCGCGACAACATGGCAAATGGAGTCCGTTCTTGTCCGTAGGAACGAATAGCTTCTTCGATTCCCGGAATTCTTCTATCAATCAACGGAATAATTGCTTCCGGTGTTACATCTCTTTTAGACAAACCCGTTCCGCCAGCCAGAATAATTAAATCTGTTTTCTTGTTGCAAAGCTGATTTATACTGTTTTGAATTTCTTTTATTTCATCAGGAATGATGTCGTAGTTAGAAATTGTTAGTCCTAATTTTTCGAGCTTCTCGACAATGATTTTTCCTGCGCTGTCTTTCTTCTTTCCAGCCGCAACGCTATCAGAACAAACTAAAATAGCAACATTTAAATTTAGATTGTGTTTGGTTGTGTACTCTGATTTTCCGCCTTTTTTGTGGAGTAATTTTACAGTTGAAATTTCAACATTTTTATCAATTGGCTTCAACATGTCATACATCGTTAAAGCTACGATTGACGCGCCATGCATAGCCTCAACCTCAACACCTGTTTTATAAATCGTCTTTACGGTGACTTCAATTTTGATGCTTTCTTTCAAACATTCAAATTGAATTCCAGTAAACTCTATCGGTATGGGATGACAATCGGGAATTGCGCTTGAGGTGTTTTTAACAGCAAATAATCCGGCAGTTCTCGCTACTTCCAAGACATCACCTTTTGGCACTCTTTTGTCCAAAATTGCCTGAATCGTCTCAGCCGAACCGACCCTTACAACGGCTTGCGCAGTCGCAGTTCTTAGTGTTGTTATTTTATGTGTGATGTCGACCATTTTATGTGTTTTTTTTCCAGGTATAGGATTCATCTTCAAAGATTTCTTTGCCAAATACCGGGACTTTTTCTTTAATCTCTTCAACTAAAAACTCTATTGCTTTAAAAACTACTTTTCGTCTTGGTGCAGAAACAAAGACAAATAGACAGATTTCACCTGTTTTTACGATTCCTAAACTATGATATATATGCATACACGTTAAGTCGTATTTGGCAAAAGCTGCTTCGCGTATTTCATAAAAACTCTGTTCTGCCATTTCTTCATAAGCCGAATAGTCAATGGCAACAACTGTTTTTCCATCGATTTTATCGGCACGAACTTGCCCAAGGAAAATATTATGAGCCCCAATAGTGGTTTTACTTTGGTGCTTTGCAATAGAATTTCCAATGAATTCTGACGAAATTGCGCCTTGCATGAATGTTGCTTTTTTGGGTTTATCAGTTGTCATTACTTATTTTTTAGCTTTCGCTCTGTTCGGTTTTCCGCCTCGAGTCTATAGATTCTATTCCGTTTTGCCAATGAAAAACATTGGCAAATCCTTTTTTTATAAGATAATCAGCTGCCAATTCACTCCTGTTTCCGTGTTGGCAAAGCAAGATTATTTTTTGATTTGAATCAACATCTTTCAAGAAATCATCTAACTGCGACAAAGGTACGTTTTTGACCGTTTGTAAATCTAATTTTGGTTCTTCATATTCTTCTCTGATATCAATTATTAGAGAATCGTCATTGGCAAAAAAATCGGTTATTGAGATGCTTTTATTAATAAAGCTATTTTTAGTATTACTATTTTCAATTTTTTGAATTTCAATACTTTGGAAACTATTATCTAAACTATTATACACAATTAATTTGCCGCTGGAAACTTCTCCTATTCCAAGAATAATTTTCAACACTTCATTGGCTTGCATCGCTCCCAGAACATTTGGCACAACTCCCAAAACTCCCGAATCATTACAATTCGGAATAGCTTCTAATCGTTCATTTTCCGGAAATAAACAGCGATAGGTTGGTCCGTTTTTATAATTGAAAACCGAAAGCTGCCCATCGAATTTATGAATAGAAGCATAAACCATTGGGATTTCTTTTGTCACAGCCACATCATTAATCAAATAGCGAGTCGCAATATTATCTGTACAATCGACAATGATTTGGTAATCAGAAACAATTTCAAGGCAATTGTGTTTGGAAAAATATTCTGGATACTGAACTATCGTTACTTCTGGATTTTGTTTAGAGACAACTTCGGCAGCAATGGCAACCTTTTTCTTTCCGCAATCATCTACTGAAAACAAGAATTGTCGATGCAGATTGGTTTCGTCCACACTATCGCCATCAACGATTCCGATAGTTCCAACTCCGGCGCCAGCAAGATTCTGCAAAACAGGACAACCTAAACCACCAACACCAATGATCAACACCTTGGCTTCGGCTAGTTTTTGTTGACCTGAAATACCAATTTCAGGCAAGGCAATTTGTCTTTCGTATCGTTTCATTAGGTGTAATTTTTAGCCTCCGGCAAAGGGTGGTAAAAAAGCAATTATATCGTTGTTTTTTAACAAAATATCATTTTGTAGGAATTTTTTATTTATTGCTATTGAATAATTAATAACCAGTATTTTAGGATATTTTACTTCTATTTTTAATTGTAGTTTTTTTAGCATAATTGATTCATCGTCGATAAAAAACGACTCTTCGTTTTTTTGGATAATATCGGCTATAATTCCGAAATATTTGACTGTTATTTCCATTTTCAGCTACGTTGTATACAGTTTAAAAATAGCAATTAGTAATACCAAAGCCAGGACATTTCGCAGCACTATTGTATTCATTTTTTTGCTTCCAAAATAACCGCCTAGAATTCCACCAATCGCAACTACTATTATCAAAGATACCGAAGATACTGGCAAAGTTCCTCCTTTGTATATAAATCCGAAAAGCCCTGAAATAGAATTCACAAAAATAAACAATGCCGAAACTGCCGCGCTTTTTTTGATATCTGCCC
>JAYTGH010000571.1:0-3457 GCA_043733645.1 Flavobacterium sp.
TAGGTTTAAAATCTTTAACAAAAGTAGAACGGCCAGATGGCAGTAATTTTGACTCCTTTCCATCAGGACATACTGCCACCGCTTTTGCAGGAGCAGAATTTTTGTGGCAAGAATATAAAGATGTTTCTGTTTGGTATGGAATATCAGGATATATTGTAGCCACAGGAACAGGTTTTTTTAGAATTTACAACAACAAACACTGGTTAACAGATGTAGCCGCGGGTGCTGGTATTGGAATTTTAAGTACTAAAGTTGCTTACTGGATTTTCCCTTATGTAGATAAACATATTTTTAAATCTAAAAAGAATATCAGTTCAGGAATGGTGGCTCCTTTTTATAACGGAAATCAAATTGGCTTAGGTATGATTTTAAATCTAAAATAGCTATTTAAACTAAAAGTAATTCAGATATTTACACTTTAAAAATAACACTATGAAATCAAAGATTATTGCATCAGTTTACCTTTTAGGCTCGAGTCACGAACTCCGACCAAACAAACTGCTTAGCGTGAGTAAAAAAATAGTTTCTCTTATCGTTATGAGCTTTTGCATCAGTAGCTGTATCGGGCAAACATATAAAGTTTCCAAAAAAATAAACATTTCAGGTGATGAAGGTTGGGATTATCTTGCCGTTGATGATGTGAATCAGCATTTATTTGTTTCTCACGGAAGTGTGGTTAATGTGGTTGATTTGAAAACCGAAAAAACTATAGCGACAATTCCTGATACGAAGGGAGTTCATGGTATTGCTATTGCCAATGACTTGAATAAAGCGTTTATTACCGATGGCAAAGACAACGCCGTTACGATTATTAATCTTACCACTTTTGAACTTATTGAAAAAGTTACCATACAAGGACAAAAACCAGATGCTGTGCTTTATGATAAATTTTCCCAAAAGGTATTTACGTATAATGCCAAAAGCAGTGATGCCACAGTTCTTGATGCTGTTACCAATAAAGTTATAAAAAATATTCCGCTTGATGGCAAACCTGAATTTTCGGTCACCAATACCAAAGGATTGATTTATGTAAATATTGAAGATAAAAACCAAATCAAAACCATTGATACCAAAACCCTTGAAGTAACAGCAACATGGAGCATTGCACCAGGTGATGAACCTTCAGGTTTAGCTATTGATATAGAAACCAACAGATTATTTTCTGTTTGTGGGAATAATTTAATGATAGTGGTTGATGCAACCTATGGGAAGATTATTAAAACATTACCTATAGACGATGGTTGTGATGGTGTGGCTTTTGATACCCAAAAGAAACTGGCTTTCAGTTCTAATGGTGTTGGAACAATTACCGTTGTAAAAGAAGAAAACGCAAATAGTTTTGTGGTACAGGAAACGGTAAAAACTCAAAAAGGAGCCAGAACTATAGCCTTAAATAAAACGACCCATCAACTGTATTTATCCACAGCTGATTTTGGTGCTAAACCAGAACCGACAACAGAAAACCCAAGACCACGAGCCAGTTTAGTTCCAAATTCTTTTGTAGTTTTGGTTGTTGAAAATACTAAATAATACGAATTGATTTTGAGTAAATTGATATAATGAAATCAACGTTTCTTTTCATACTAGTTTTGTTTAGTGTCAAGTCTTTTTCGCAAGAAAAAGACTTACGATTTTATGTGGAAAAAGCACAAACCAATTCCCCTTTGCTTAAAGATTTATCCAATCAGATTAAATCGAATTCTATAGATAGTTTATTGAATAAAGCCAATTACAAACCTCAAATCACAGGAAACTTAAATGCTACTTATGCTCCAGTTCTAAATGGTTTGGGATATGACGCCACTCTGAGTAATGGGCAAACTATTTCAGGATTAGTTGGTGTAAATAAAAAAATAATTGGTAAAAGCCAAGTTAATTCGCAAGCGGAGAGTTTTCAATTGTTGAGAGAATCGTTAGTGTTGAATAAAAAGATAGCAGTAAAAGATGTCAATAAAGTAATCATTGCTCAATACATTACGGCTTCGGGAAGTGCCGAACAAATCGATTACAATCAAAAAATGGCAACCTTACTCAAAGACGAAGCTACCATTCTAAAAAAGTTAACCCAAAATTCAATATACAAACAAACCGATTATTTGGTGTTCCTGTCCACCATTAAGCAACAGGAATTGCAGGTCTTACAGTTAAAGCAGCAATATCAAAATGATTTGGGAATGCTCAATTACTTATCAGGAGAAACCGATACCACTTTCGTGAATTTAAAACAGCCAGATATTACTTTAAAGACATTACAATTTGCTAATAAAAGTGTATTTGCAAGACAATTTGAAGTGGATAGTTTAAAAATTATCAATCAAAACAAATTGATTGATAATGCCTATAAACCATCGTTATCACTATTGGGAGATGCTGGTTATTTGTCAAGTCTTACTTATGAAGCACATAAAAATTTTGGGTTAAGCGTTGGTTTAGGATTGTCAATTCCTATTTATGATGGCAATAAAAAGTCATTACAGCATCAAAAGAATGAAACTGCATTGGCTACTAACTTAGCCTATAAAACTAATTTCAGCAAACAGTACCAACAGCAACTATTGATTCTCAATCAGAAATTAAAACAAGCTATTGAAATTGAAAATCAATTGCATTCGCAACTCGAAATTGTGAATGCACTGATTGAAGCAAACAAAAAATTATTACTAACAGGCGATGCTCAGATTACCGATTTTGTCATTGCTATTGGCAATGTGATAACGATAAACAATGCTATTTCGCAAAATAAAATCAATAAACTTCAACTAATTAATGAAATCAATTATTGGAGGTCTAATGACTAATACTATGAAGAAATCTATTCTATATTTTATACTAATCACTCTTGTTTTTATTTCTTGTAAAGATACTAGTGTAGCCGAAAAACCTATTGATGCAAGCGTCCCCGTAACTTTAGCTACAATTGATACTTCCGGAATTGCAAGTTATATCGACCTTAATGCAACGGCAACCTATTTAGTAAAAAACACGATCAAAGCCAATGCAACTGGTTATTTGAATTCGGTAAATGTTGCGGTAAATGATTTTGTAAGTAACGGAAAGGAATTATTTTCAATCAAAACTCGTGAAGCCAAAGTTTTAGGAAACACCATCAATAAAATAGATCCGACACTCAACTTTGGTGGTGCTATCCGAGTGCGCTCTAACACTAACGGAATTGTAACGATGGTTAATGTACAGCAAGGCGATTATGTTCAGGATGGTGATGCTTTGGTAACCATAAATGACACTAAAAGTTTTGCCATACTCTTGAGTTTACCTTATGAATTGAAAAAATATATTACCGCTGGGCAACAATTAAATGTCACTTTGCCAGATGCCACAATAAGGACAGCCACTGTTCAAAAATTTTCGCCAACGGTTGATGCTACTTCGCAAACGCAAAATGTAGTTTTAAAAATAAACGGCAAACAAGATATTCCAGAGAATTTAATTGTAAAAG
>JAYTGH010000572.1:0-3451 GCA_043733645.1 Flavobacterium sp.
TTCATTCATATTGAATTGCTACATTCGTGATTCAACAAGAAGGGCTCCCGCTAAGGTGGATAGAGTATATGAATCAAGAGGTTCACGTACAGTTCTGTGAGAACGTGGCGGTGAGATTTTGCTGGGTGACTCGATTGTGACAGTGAAAAAGTAATTCGCCTTTGGGAAGAAAGCGAAACAATAATTGGTTCAAAATTTCTTAGTAAATGAAATCTGTTTTTTACCAACAATGGCTATTGGTGCCTTTACTATTAATTTCATTAATGATTCTATTCCTTCTTATGACAACAACAAATAATCAAGCTCAAACACTGAAAACCGTTCCAAGTGTGGACTTAAAGAAATATGCAGGCAAATGGTATGAGATTGCTTCATACCCTCAATACTTTCAGAAAGGTTGTCACTGCACAACGGCCGAATACACTTTAAGCGAAAAAGGATTTGTAATTGTGGAGAACCGATGCAACAGAGACAGTGTGAATGGAAAACAATCCTACATCAAAGGAAAAGCATTTGTTGAAGAAGGGTCAGGTAACGCTAAACTGAAAGTGCAATTCTTTTGGCCGTTCAAAGCTAAGTATTGGATTATTGATTTGGCCAGCGATTACAGCTATGCAGTAGTCAGCCACCCGAACAAAAAATATCTATGGATATTATCAAGAACATCTAAAATGGATGATACAGTTTATCAGCAGATAATTTCCAAACTTAAATCGAAAGGTTTTGATTTATCGAAACTCCAAAAAACCGAACAACTATGACTCGCATTGTATTGAGTTTGACAGGTCACCATCGGACAAGCAGCAAAGCAGCCGCTAACAGCAGGGTTAAGAAATTGGCGGTGTGACCCGTCCTAATTTTTTTTTACAGTTTAGTGCTTCAAAATTGTCAACTTCTTGTAGCTGCAAACCCTTAGGTGCAAGGCAAAGAAGCCTTCCTAATATTAACTTTTAATACATTAGAAATATGAAAAAAATTATTATTTCTTTAACAATACTTCTAAATGTCAACTTCCTTTTTGCAAACACTGTAATAGTTTCAACAATAGTGTCAATGCAGTTAGCCATTAATAGCGCTTCAGCCGGTGACACAATAGTTCTTGTAAATGGCACCTATATTAATAATACTATAAATATTGGGACAAGTAATATAACAATACAAGCTCAAACATCCGGTGGAGTTTTTTTAAATGACACCAATGCTATCACTATTACCGGAAATTATATTACGCTCTCAGGTTTTCAATTTACTTCGGGATCAATAATCGGCAGTGCTATAACTGTGAACGGGAATAATAACACCTTAACTCAATTGAATTTTAATGGGTATAATGCCTCACATATGATTATCATTTATGGGCAAAACAATTTATTATCCTATAATAATTTTCAAAATAAACCTGCGCCAAATATGGTGAATCACGGTGGAACAGGCGACATGGTTCAGATAATCCCTAATTCAACAATAGTTGGATATAACACTATTCGGTATTGCTCATTTAAGCACATGCCAGGGTTTGGAGGGGATTTTGGAAATGAATGTATCCGAATAGGTGATGGGGCTTATTCAACTTATGTTTCAAGAACTGTTGTTGAGTATTGTTATTTTGAGGATACCGGAAATGGGGACAGCGAAGCAATATCTGTTAAATCAAGAGAAAACTGCTTAAGATTTAATACTATGCTTAATAATCCTAATGCAATGTTCTCATTCCGAAACGGAGACAACAATGTTGCTTACAGCAATTTTTTTATTAAATCAGGAGGGATACGTTGCAAACAATCGAATAATATTTACTGCTATAATAATTATTTTGAGCAAGCAGGTACTAACCAGGATTCATCGTTACCCGGCAGTGAAACAGCTCCTGTAAAGCTTGAATATGTTGGAGCCGGATATGGTAATAATTTCAATTTCATTCATAATACTTTTTTTAAATGTTCTGATACAAAAATAGCAAGTGGTTTAACAAACTGCAACTGGGCTAACAATATTTTTTATTCCGATTCTTCTACAATATTTTCAGGTACAAATTCCGGGCAAAGCTATGCCGGTAATATTTATCAAGGCTCTTTAGGTTTTACTATTTCTTCAGGAATGAATAATGTCAATCCGCAGCTGATCCTTAATTCAAAAGGATACTATGGCTTGTCGTCCTCTAGCCCAGCTATTGGCACATCAACTTCAAGTTATCCGTCAATTATAAGTATTACTGGTTTAAATAACGATGCAAACATCCTTTTCGATATTGAAGGGCAAGCAAGACCTGCAACAATTACTTTAAAGGATGTCGGGTGCGACCAGTATACAAACGGACCTATTAATAATTACCCTTTAGATTCATGTCAGGTTGGTCCTTCCTATTTGTGCATTACTCCTACAGCAATTAATTCAATACAGAAAAGTATTGATAATTTCACAATTTATCCCAACCCCTCAAACAATCAAATAACAATTGAAATATCTAAACTAACAAAAGAAAGCACTTTAATAATTTATAATATTAACGCACAAGAATTAATAAGAAAAGATATAAATAACAGCAGGTCACTGATGGACATTAGCGATTTGCCAAATGGAATTTATTTCGTAAAGTTGATTCTTGGCCAGACAATTGAAGTGAGAAAGATATTAAAAGAATAAAGCCCAGCACCCAACATACAAGGATTAACCGCCACTCCTTTTTTCACTGAGCAGCGTTTAAATCCTTTGTTGTAGTGATGCGATGGAAGCCACACTGTGGTGGGTGAGAATTTCTGTTATGCAATTTTAAAAGACAGAAGAAGTTTTTATAAATAGAAAAACGAATTTTTTTTCTAGAGAAAATAAATATAGACCGTTTAGTTCACTTTAGTCTTTTCAGTTTTAGTTGACAAGTATGTTTTGCAAATGAAGCGATACACTTTTTTCACTCACTGCCAATGGAATTTCACTCCGCGCAAATTTTTCGTCAGCAGACTGTTTTTTTATTTGTAAGTACTTTAATGTTGATTTATGCAGGCGGTGCGTGTGCATGAAACGAAAGCACACGAATCATTCTACCGGTTTTGCAACACAGGCACACCACTACGTCGAAGTGTAATTTTGTTTTGGTGATCTCTTTCCTTGGTAGTATGCCACAAGTAAAGTTTGAAAATGGTGCAAGTTTTTTGTGGAAATAACAGGTGGAGCATGGTTGGTAATAAGTAAGGTAATTAATTACTAGTGTAAATTCTAGAGGGGGAACTTGTTGCATATTTTCAACTGACGGAACACACGACTGATAAAATGGATAAAATGGATAAAATGGAAAAAGGGACTTTACAAACGCAAAGCGGTAAAATGGCTAAATATAAAGTACTAGGAGAACGCGGAACTTTTTCATCACTGTGCATTGATTCATTCATATTGAATTGCTACATTCGTGATTCAACAAGAAGGGCTCCCGCTAAGGTGGATAGAGTATATGAAT
>JAYTGH010000573.1:0-9327 GCA_043733645.1 Flavobacterium sp.
ACGAACTTCGGGATGATTGGCTAAACCTAAATAGTCGTTTAAACTCCAGTTTAAAATATTTTTTCCGTGGAATGTCATTCTTGGACCAAGTTCTCCTTCCAATTTTGGAAAAACATAATATCCTTCAGCCTGAGATGCCCATTTTCCTAATGGCCCTTTATTATTTTGAATTCTTTCGAATAAATCTTTTACCATAATCACTTTGTGTTTAATCGGTGCAAAAGTAATTATAAAAACAGTGTACTCCTAATCATTTTTAGCTGACCAACAATTTAATAATCTCAAACAACGTATCCTTATCTACGGGTTTTGATAAGTATTTGTTCATTCCAATCTCTATTACCCTTGTCTTTGTACTTTCCATAACATCGGCTGTTAGAGCAATAATCGGAATTGATTTCTTGTCTTCGCCGGCTTCTCCGTTTCTGATAGCAATTGTAGCTTCGTAACCATCCATAATTGGCATTTGTAAATCCATAAGGATAATGTCATAATCCTTCTCCATCAGCTTTTGCAAACCTTCTTGTCCGTTGTTGGCAAAATCAACCGTAGTGTTCAGCCATTTTTTGGTTATCATTTTAATTACCATCTGATTCATGGCATTGTCCTCAACCACCAAAATAGATTTTCCATTTAAATCATAATCATTAGCTGTAGTGCGTACTTCAATTTCTTTTTTGATTTCAATGTTCTCATAAGTCAAATTGATAGTAACAACCGTTCCCAAGTTAATGGTGCTATCTACTTTAATTTTCCCATCCTGTAGATTTACCAAATGTTTTACGATGTAAAGTCCAAGTCCTAAACCACCAAATTTCCGTTTGTTGGTAATGCTATCCTGCGAAAACGAATCGAAAATGCTGTTGATTTTCTCTTTAGAAATTCCAACTCCGGTATCACTTACCGAAAAGGTAATTTGTACTTTGTTGTCTTTCTCTTTTTTGGCATCTAATTTAAATTTGACAAATCCTTCATTGGTAAATTTGAGTGCGTTACTTAAGATGTTTTGCAGTATTTGACTCAATCGCGCAATATCGCCTTTAACCATTTGTGGTAAATCTTCTCCTTTTACGAAAGTAAATTCTAAGCCTTTATCCTTAGCTTCACTAGTAAAATTATTAGCCATATGCTCTACAGTTTTTACCAAATCAAACTCTGACAGTTCAAGCTTTATCTCATTTTTTTCAATTTTGGAGAAGTCCAAAATGTCATTAACCGAATTTAATAAACTATAGGTCGAATACTTTATAATTTGGCTGCCGTTTTGTATTTGTTCATCTTTTGAATCATTTGCCATTGATTTTGCTGTGTTCAAAATGGCATTCAAAGGAGTGCGCAATTCATGACTTATATTAGATAAAAAATACGATTTCAATTCGTTCATTTCTTCCGATTTTTGAAGTGCTACGCTTTGCAATTCTTCTCGCTCGTCTTTTAGGTTTCTAATTAAATTCGCCATCGATAACGACAGAAATATTACTTCCATTCCGGTGCCCAGTTTAGAACTGTTTTCTGTTAAAAAAGTGAGCGGTAATACACTGAAATTCTTCAGAATAAAAACGACAAAACCTGATATAAGGAAGAAGATACCGGTAGCAAAAAAGCGATCCGTTTTTTTGGTTCGGATATAGATGATGATTTGAGAAGCGATAATTAATAACAATAATATCAACCCTAAAACATTGGCAATAGGATAGGAGTACTGAAGCGTTTTCGGAAGAAAAAACAAGGATAGAAATAGCAATAAATCTAATCCATACATTACATAAAAAGCGTTGTTTATAAAGCGACTATACTCTTTTACCTTTAAATATACTTGAGCATAGCATCCTAGAAAGAAATTGGCAAAACAAGCAAAAATAATTACCGCATGTAATGAAAACCAGCCCGATTGTGGCGTAACAAATTTATAGAAATAGCCATCAATAGAAAATTGGAGCAACCCAATAAAAACCACATACATACTATAAAAGAAGAACGTTTTATCGCGCATCGCAAAGAAAAAGAAAAGATACAAAATGGCAGCAATAAGCAGTATTCCGTAGAAAAAACCGAAAATGAATTGCTCAAAGGAACTTTCCTCCAAAATGTTTTCCGAGGAATGAAGTACCATTGGCATAGATAATTGTTCGCCGTCACTTTTTACATGCAAATAAAATTGTTGTGTTTCATTGGGAATTAAACTTATTTTGAAGATCGTTTTTCTAAGCTTAAAACTCCTTTGATTGAAAGGAATAGCATCGCCACTAATATATTTTGTAACCGATTTATCAGCTTTGACAATATACAATTCAGCTACATCGGTAATAGGTCTGGCGGTTTCAAAAAAGTAATTCAGCTCTTCATCAGAATCATTCTTCAAATCAAAACGTACCCAAATGTTATGATTGGTAAAACCAAAGTCCATGTTTCCCTTTTTCATCGGAGAAAAATGAAACGCTTTGATGGTTCTAATTTGCTCCAAACTCACATCAACTAGTCCAACATCAACATACTCGGCTTTAGAATGTATTGATCTGGCATCTTCGAGATTGCCTTTGTGTAAGAGGAATTGAGCTGTAAGTTGCTGTGATGATGGCAGTAAAATGACAAGAAGACAGAGTAATCTGCGCCAATTTATAGAAGTAATTGGTTTTCTCATATGGGGACGGTTGTGGTATTATTTACGAATATAAAACAGATATGGATTAAACAATTATTAAAAGCAGCAAAATGTTTAAAAATAAGGGAATCAGTCAATTTTGCAGATGATAAAAATATTCTTTTCATCTTTGTAATCTTAAATCTTATCTAAATGCAACTCGTCTTCGCTTCCAACAATCAAAATAAAATCAAGGAAATTCAATTGTTACTTCCACAATCTATTCAGATTTTGAGTCTTTCAGCCATTGGTTGTTTTGAAGAAATTCCAGAAACAGCTGATACTATTGAAGGGAATGCTATTCTCAAAGCCAATTATGTTACTGAAAAGTTTGGGTACAATTGTTTCGCAGATGATACCGGTTTGGAAGTTGAAACTTTGAATGGTGAACCCGGAGTTTATTCAGCGCGTTATGCTGGTGAACAAAAAGATGCGAATGATAATATGGATAAATTATTGTTGAATCTACAGGATACATCCAATCGCACCGCCCAATTCAAAACCGTAATAGCTTTAAACCTTAACGGAAAGCAGACCCTTTTTACCGGAATCATAAAAGGCAAAATCATCGAAGAAAAAGTTGGAGCCAATGGCTTTGGTTACGATCCAATTTTTGTTGCTGATGGCTATACTAAAACTTTTGCCGAACTTACGATAGAAGAGAAATCAAAAATTAGCCATCGTGGTTTGGCAGTGAAACAATTAGTTGATTTTCTTAGTAGCTGAGTTTCTGAGTAACTGAGTGGCTAAGAAAAAAATTAACGTTCTAAATAGCCCCGATAGGAGCAACTACCGCGTAGTGCGGATAGCGGGAGCAATAGTGTAAAAAAAAGATAAAAGTTCCGCTCCTAATTAAAAAAACATAGCCACTCAGGCACTCAGCTACTTAGTTACTTCGTCAGCCAAAAGTTAACTACTTAATTATCAATAAATAACAAATTAGTTTTTACGGTATATAAAACTTACCTTTGCACCAAATTTTAAAATACAATATGAATAAATTTGAACAATTAGGTCTGAATGAATCGTTACTGCTGGCGATCAAAGATCTAGGATTTGAGAATCCGTCAGAAGTGCAAGAAAAAGCGATTCCAGTACTATTGGAACAAAACACAGACTTAGTCGCATTAGCACAAACAGGAACAGGGAAAACGGCAGCATTTGGTTTTCCGCTAATTCAAAAAATTGATGCTGAAGACAGAAGTACTCAGGCGTTAATTTTATCCCCAACGCGTGAGCTTTGCTTACAAATCACCAACGAGATTAAACAATACTCAAAATATGTAAAAGGTTTACATACAGTGGCAGTTTATGGTGGTGCAAGCATTACAGAACAAGCCAGAGAGATTAAACGCGGAGCACAAGTAATTGTGGCAACTCCGGGTAGAATGCAGGACATGATTAATCGTGGCTTGGTAAACATTAAAAACATTAGTTACTGTATTCTTGACGAAGCAGATGAGATGTTAAACATGGGATTTTATGATGATATCGTTTCGATATTATCAGATACTCCAGATGAGAAGAAAACATGGTTATTCTCAGCAACAATGCCTGCGGAAGTTGCGCGTATTGCTAAGAAATTCATGTCAGAACCAGTAGAAATCACGGTCGGTCACAAGAACTCAGGTTCGGCTACGGTATCACACGAATTTTACTGTGTGAATGCGCGTGACCGTTATGAAGCATTGAAAAGATTGGCAGATGCTAATCCGGATATCTTCTCTGTCGTTTTTTGTAGAACAAAACGTGATACACAAGCGGTTGCTGAAAAATTAATTGAAGATGGATATAACGCAGCAGCTTTGCACGGAGATTTATCTCAGGCGCAACGTGATGGTGTAATGAAATCTTTCCGTGGCCGTCAAATTCAAATGCTTGTTGCGACAGATGTTGCGGCACGTGGAATTGACGTTGATAATATTACACACGTCGTAAACTATCAATTGCCTGACGAAATTGAAACGTATAATCACCGTTCAGGAAGAACAGGAAGAGCTGGGAAATTAGGAACTTCTATCGTAATCATCACCAAAAGTGAGTTGCGTAAAATTTCTTCTATAGAAAGAATCATCCAACAAAAATTCCAAGAGAAAACAATTCCGAGTGGAATTGAAATCTGCGAAATCCAATTGTTGCACTTAGCGAATAAGATTAAAGATACCGAAGTTGACCATGAAATAGACAACTATTTACCGGCTATCAATGAAGTTCTTGATGGTTTATCGAAAGAAGAACTAATCAAGAAAATGGTTTCTGTAGAATTCAACCGATTTATCGCTTACTATAAAAAGAAACGTGATTTATCAGGTGAAGGTGGAGGAGAAAGAAGCTCCAGCAGCTCAGAGCCAAGAGAAATCAGAGCTGGAGATCCTGTTCGTTATTTCGTAAACATTGGTTCAAGAGATGATTTCGATTGGATGCAATTGAAAGACTTCCTGAAAGACACTTTAGATTTAGGTCGGGATGACGTATTTAAAGTTGATGTAAAAGAAGGTTTCTCTTTCTTTAATACTGACGGAGAACATACGGAAAAAGTAATGTCAATCCTTAACGGATATGATATGAACGGAAGACGTATCAACGTTGAGATTTCTAAAAACGATGGTGGAAGCCGTGAAAGACGTGATCACAATGGAAGAAGTGGCGGCGGATTCAGAGGTGAAAGAAGTTCAGGTGGTGGAGAACGCAGAAGTTCAGGTGGCGGAGGAAGTTTCGGACCAAGAAAAGAAGGCGGATTCAAAAGCGAAAGAAGCTCGGCTCCAAGAGAAGGTGGTTTCAGAAGTGGCAGCAGTTCTTCAGACAGACCAAGAAGAGAAGGTGGATTTAATCGCGATAGTGCAGCTCCAAAAAGAGAACCAGGTGCTGCACAAAGAGAAGAGAGAGCGCCAAGACGTTCAGAAGGTTCAAGTGATAAACCGGCAGGTCGTTCCTTTGAGGCTGCTAAAAGCAGAAGACCGAGAAAAAGCTAAATTTTAAGTACGATTTACGAAGTACTAAGTACTAAGTGGAAAGATAAGATTTAGAGTTTAAGCAATCGAAATATGCAAACTCCATTTTCATCATTAAGATGTGAATGGAGTTTTTTTATGGTATTTCAACGATCATATACTTTGTACTTCCCACTTTGTACCCTGTACTTAAATTTCGGTGAAAACGAAGTTTTTATAGGTGTTTATCTCCTTTTGTTAATTTTGTTCTAATTCTGATACCAAACTTTATAATATCATAAAAGAGTTTCATACTTTTAAACCATCAAAAATTGCTATGAGATATTTTACCTTTTTACTTTTCTTTATATTTTCTTTAAGTGCATTCGCGCAAGTCAATCCGGTATCGCAAAAAGTTACCGGAACAATTATCAATGACAATACGTTGAAACCTATTGCCAATGTAAACGTTATTAATGTAAACAAAGTAAGAGGAATTACTACGGATGCAAAAGGATATTTTGAATTGGAAGTAAGTGTTAATGATACGCTGCACATCGCTTTACTCGGTTATCAATCTTTGCGAGTAAGGGTAACCAATGACTGGCTGAAAAATGGTACTGCTAAATTACTGCTTACAGAAAAAGCCATCGCTTTAGAAGAGGTTATAGTCAGAAAATATGATTTAACGGGTTATCTCGAAATAGATTCAAAGCTTATTCCAGATAAAGAAAACTATCGTTACAGTATTTCAGGTCTGCCACAAGGATATGAAACAGGTGATACTTCGCCGGGCGCTTTTACGAGAGTCTTGGGTTCTATCTTTAATCCCGCAGATATGCTCTATAATTTCTTTGGCAAGAAGACCAACGAGCTCAAAAAACTCAAGCAGATGAAAAAGGATGACACGGTTCGAAATCTGTTAGAATCTAAGTTTGATAGAGAAACCCTTGGTGTACTTTTGGGTATTGATAAAAAAGAAATTGCCGAAATCCTTATGCGTTGCAGTTATTCTGAAGAGTTTATCAAAACCGCAAATGATTTGCAAATTATGGATGCCATCAGCGAATGCTATGAGCAATATAAGGTGTTGAAGAAGAAATAGAGAAAAGAATAAAGACCGCTTCGCTGCAAGAAGAAAGATGTATAATGGCTAAAAAAAGAAACGTCCTGATTTATATCGGGACGTTTCTTTTTTCTTTCTTCTTGCAGCAAAGCGGTCTTTCAACGAAGTGGTCTTTTTTCATAATACCGCGCTTCAATCCGCTTAATGTCCTTAATCGTATTCTTTGCCCAAAGCAGACGTTTTTCCAGAATTTCTTCTTCTGATAATTGCCACGCGATAGTAGATTGGCGTAGGCGAGTGGTGATATCCTGAATGATAATCGCCGCAGAAACAGAAATGTTCAAACTCTCTGTAAATCCAACCATCGGAATTTTTAAATAACCATCAGCTTGGCTCATCACTTCTTCTGATAATCCTTCTTTTTCGGTACCAAAGAATAAAGCGCTCTTTTTGGTTACATCAAAATCCTGTAGCAAACACGAATCGTTATGCGGTGTGGTTGCAATGATTTGATAGCCTTTATCCTTTAGGGTTTGAATACAATTCCCAATGTTTTCAAATTTATTGATGTCGACCCATTTTTGAGCTCCCATAGCAATTTCTTTATCGATGTTTTTGCCAAAGCGTTGCTCTACAATATTGATTTCCTGTATGCCAAAAACCTCACAGCTTCGCATCACCGCACTCGTATTATGAAATTGAAAAACATCTTCTACCGCTATAGTAAAATGATTGGTTCTGTTTGCCAATACGGTTGCAAAGCGCTCTTTGCGGTTGTCGGTTAGAAATCCTTCGAGATAGGCGAGGTAATCTAGGTCAGTCATGAGTAGTGCTTTTAACAAAAATAGTATTATTATTTTATTTAATATAGAAGTCTACTACAACAAACAGAATGGGGAAGAAATAAATTATTTACTAGTCATTAACATGATTGTACTAAAGAAATCAATACTTTTGATTTCTAATAGTAACGCGCAATGAAAAAAATAAATCGTTTTATCCTGCTTAACACAATGTTATTGTCAGCAATAGCAAGCTTTTCGCAAGTACCAGCATTTTCACATATAGTGATCGTTATTGGTGAAAACACTGCTTCAACAGCGGTGTTTGGGAGTTCGAGTGCTCCTTACATAAATGCTCTTGCCGCACAGGGAGCTAAATTCACAAATTCATTTGCTTTATCGCATCCAAGTCAACCTAACTATCTGCAGTTTTATTCAGGAAGTAACCAAGGTATTACTAATGATAATGCTAATGCAATTAAATTTACTACAGCAAATTTAGGTAGCGAACTACTAACTGCCGGAAAAACATATACCACGTATTCTGATGGTTTGCCTTCGGTTGGTTATGACGGAACTACTAGTGGTACTTATGTCAGAAAACATAATCCTGCGGCAAATTGGATGGGAGCAGGGACTAATCAAATACCAACAACAACCAATCAGCCATTTACTGCGTTTCCTACCAATTTTAATAATCTT
Organism: Flavobacterium sp.; assembly: GCA_043733645.1. GTDB lineage: Bacteria > Bacteroidota > Bacteroidia > Flavobacteriales > Flavobacteriaceae > Flavobacterium. The sequence goes on from JAYTGH010000573.1 coordinate 8,122, forward strand.
CCGAGCGTATGCCTTGTGATACCTAATATGTGTCATGACGGACATGATAGTTGTGCGCCTATAAGTAATACAGTATTGCAATATGACACATGGGTTAGTCAAAATTTAGATGCCTATAAACAATGGTGTATTAATAATAATTCATTGCTCATAGTGACTTATGATGAAGATGATTTTACAGTAACTAACAAAATTGCTACTGTATTTTATGGAGCTCATGTTCTAGTTGGAGATTATTCTCAAACTATAAATCATTATAATATATTAAGAACCATTGAAGATTCCAATGCATTATCCAGTCACGCGGGCAATGCTGCTACAGCAACTCCAATTGATTATTGTTGGTCAGCTTTAGGTATTGATACAAATAGTAGCAATGAAATAGAAATATTTCCTAATCCGGTAGTTGGTGATTTCTTAAATTTCTTTGAATCTCAGCATATAGGCTTCGAAAATAACCAGCCTTATACTATTATCAATTTGATTGGACAAAAAGTTACCTCTGGCATAATTGAAAACGATAAAGTATCAATAGCTTCCCTAAAAAAGGGAGCTTATTTTATTGAGATTAATGAAGCCGGTAAAACAATTGTCGAGAAGTTTATAAGAGATTAATACGTTTTTTAACTTATTTAGTCTCTGTATTATTAGTTTTCAATAAAATCATCTCTTCGCCAATACAATTGCAAAGCCTTCTTTGCGGTTGTCGGTTAAAAATCCTTCGAGATAGGTTAGATAGTCTAAGTCAATCATGCAAATTAATTCTTGATTACTTTTAAATTCTGAATTCCTTCAGCAGTAAAAAGCTTTACTATATAATCTCCAGTATTTAAATTCGAAATATCAATTTGTACGTTACCAGAATTGTATTGATTAGTTAATACTAATCTTCCTAATACATCATAAAGTTCTACTTTATTGATAGTGGCTGTATTTGCTTCAAGATTTAAAATATTATGGGCTGGATTTGGATAAGCCTTAATGTTGACTACATTATTTTCAAAGGAATCCGCTGACAACAACGCACATAAATCGACATACGTTGGAACCAAATAATACGATTGTGCTACAGGTGGATTAAAGCCTAGCATACTTACATAGTTGTATCCCCAAGCATAAACATCACCGTTGTTTTTTATTGCAAATGAACTGTGGGAACCAACGGCTGTTGTACTCCAGTCGGAATCGGTAGTTATCTGAATTGGT
>JAYTGH010000574.1:0-3442 GCA_043733645.1 Flavobacterium sp.
AGGAGTTGTAGTAGTAACCATGCCACGCTTAAGCGACACGATGACAGAAGGAACAGTGGCTACTTGGTTGAAAAAAGTAGGCGATGAAGTGAAAGAAGGTGATATCCTTGCAGAAATCGAAACCGATAAAGCTACTATGGAATTTGAATCTTTCAATTCCGGAACTTTATTATTTATCGGAATAACCGAAGGACAATCGGCATCGGTTGACAGCGTTTTAGCCATTATTGGTCCGGCAGGAACTGATGTTTCAAGCATAGCCGAAAATTATAAAAAAGGTGGAGCTCCAGTTCCGGCAACAACACCTGAAGCTGCTTCTGCACCAGTTGCTGCAACTCAAAATACTACAGAAGAAACCAATTCATTAGATAGAATCTTTGCTTCTCCTTTAGCTAAACAAATTGCTAAGGATAAAGGGATTAATCTTTCTCAAATAAAAGGTTCAGGAGAAAATGGGCGTATAACAAAAACGGATGTAGAGAATTTTACTCCAGGAACTGCTGCTGCAAGTTTAGTTGCACAACCAGCAACTGATAACCAACAACCTACAACCATTGTTAGACCATTTGTGCCGGTAGGTGAAACAGATACCGAAGTTGTAAAAAATTCGCAAATGCGTAAAACTATTGCGATTCGTCTTTCGGAATCCATCTTCACTGCGCCACATTTCTATTTAACCGTCGAAATTGCTATGGATGAAGCCATGAAATCGCGCGCTGCAATCAATAACATTCCTGATACAAAAGTATCTTTCAATGATATGGTTATCAAAGCTTGTGCGATGGCATTAAAGAGACATCCAAAAGTAAACACACAATGGCAGGCTGATGCAATTATCATCAATCATCATGTGAATATTGGAGTTGCAGTAGCTGTCGAAGACGGATTAGTTGTACCTGTTTTGAAATTTACAGACCAAATGACTTTAACGCAAATTGGCAGTAGCGTAAAAGATTTAGCTGGTAAAGCAAAATCTAAAAAACTGCAGCCAGCCGAAATGGAAGGAAGCACATTTACCGTTTCTAATCTTGGAATGTTTGGAATACAATCGTTTACTTCTATCATCAATCAGCCAAATTCAGCAATTTTATCTGTTGGTGCTATCGAAGAAAAACCGGTGGTAAGAAACGGTCAGATTGTAGTTGGAAATACGATGATGCTTACCCTAGCCTGTGATCACAGAACGGTTGACGGAGCTACAGGAGCGCAATTCCTTCAAACGTTGAGACAATATTTGGAAAATCCGGTAACGATGTTGGCATAACTAAAATTGTCATCCCGAGGGTAATCGAGAGAGCTAATAATTAATCCCGCTTTGAAATTTCAGAACGGGATTTTTTTATTTAATTTACATAAAATAAAATTCAATGAAAAAAATTGGTTTACTTCTGCTCAGTATAGCATTGGCGATATCTTGTCAAAAAAAAGAAACAAATCCAAAACACGAACTTGCAAAAGACGCACACTCTTTCTCCAATCCAGCCGAAGCTGTTGCCAAGCATTTGGATTTAGATATCAAGGTCGATTTTGACACTCAGACTATTTCAGGAAAAGCTTCATGGCAGATTGATAATATCTCCAAAGGAAACGAAATTATCTTCGACGAAAACACTCTGGATATTACTAAAGTTACTTTGGGCGATGATGAAAAAGAAACCCAATTCAAACTTGGTGATTCAATCGAATTCCACGGAAGACCACTTCATATTACTATCGAACCCAATACTACCAAAGTCAACATCTATTACGACACAACTAAAGATGGTGTGGCACTGCAATGGCTGAAACCGAAACAAACTGCCGATAAAAAGCACCCTTTCGTGTTTTCACAAGGCGAAAGCATTTGGTCGCGCACTTGGATTCCGTGTCAGGATTCACCAAGCGTTCGCTTTACTTATAATGCTAAAGTTACCGTTCCAAAAGATTTGATGGCGTTGATGAGTGCGGTAAATCCACAACAGAAAAACGATACCGGAGTTTATACTTTCAAACAAGACAAAGCAATCCCATCTTACCTAATGGCGATTACCGTTGGCGATGTCGAGTTCAAATCTATTGATAAAAGAACCGGAGTTTATGCTGAGCACTCAGTAATTGATAAAGCCAAATGGGAATTTGCTGAATTAGGAAAAATGGTAAACGCTGCCGAAAAACTATTTGGCCCCTACCGTTGGGGTCGTTATGATGTTATCGTTTTGCCTCCAAGTTTCCCGTATGGTGGAATGGAGAACCCAAACTTAACATTCCTTACGCCTACTGTTTTAGCGGGAGACCGTTCGTTAACGAGTTTGTTGGCACACGAATTAGGTCACAGCTGGAGTGGAAATTTAGTTACCAATGCCACTTGGGATGACATTTGGCTCAATGAAGGTTTTACAACTTATGTTGAACACCGTATTGGTGAAGAAGTTTTTGGCGTTAAAGAAGCCAAAATGCAGGACATTTTAAGCCGAAAAGTATGGGAGGTCAATTTGGATGAAATAGGAAAAGACAGTCCGGATTCAAGGTTGAAAGTAGACACTTCAGGAAGAAATCCTGACGACGGATTAAGTGACATCCCTTATGAAAAAGGATATGCCTTCCTGCAAACGATAGAAGCAGCTGTAGGCCGTGAAAGATTTGATAAATTCCTGACCAATTATTACAACGACCACGCCTTTCAATCGATAACAACAGAAGAATTTGTTGATTATTTCAATAAGAATTTAATCAAGGGCGATAAATCTTTAGCGGACAAAATAAAATTGGAAGACTGGGTATACAAACCCGGAATCCCATCAAACGTAATCACTCCGGTTTCCGAAGATTTCAATGCCATTGACAGCATCCAAAAAACATGGAGAAAAACAGGCGTTAAAGGATTGGGCCAAAAGATAAAATCAACCAACGAAAAACAACATTTCATTGATTACCTGCCAAAGGATATAACAAATGATGAAATGACTGCAATCGACAAGGAGTTCAACTTCACCAATGGCGGAAATTTTGTAGTGCGCCGCCAATGGTTTATAATCGCAATTCAGCATCAGTATAAAGCTGCCTATCCGGCTATAGAAACCTTTTTAACTTCTTATAGCCGAACAGGTTCCTTAACCCCTCTTTACAAAGAAATGGTCAAAACTCCCGAAGGAAAAATTTGGGCTAAACAAATCTATGCCAAAGCAAAATCGGGTTATCATGCAACAACCGTGGAGGCTGTTCAGCAGTTATTGAAATAAACCTATTTTAATTATTATTACGTGCCTCTTCGGGTCGGGCTGTCCGTTTTATCTTTTTACTGTTTTGTTACTGTAGATTTTATAAAGGCTACTCTACTTAAAACAGTAAAAAGGATGCCGCTTCCACCTGCCGGCAGGTCCCTCACGCTCTGGATTTTCATACACCAAAGAATACAAAACAAAAAATCCCATCAAATAAATGATGAGGCCTTTCTAAAAAAAGC
>JAYTGH010000575.1:0-9306 GCA_043733645.1 Flavobacterium sp.
TGGATTCGTCACATAAAAGATGTGTATCGTTTGCATGATACGTATCTAGATTCAATTGCTAATGAAGATGACCGTTTCAATGCTTTTGTTGAAATCAATGCCAAAGAGCAGGTTTTTGATTTGGCCAAAACCTCCATTGTTCAGTCAGCATGGAGAAGCGGGCAGGAGCTTACGTTACATGGCTGGGTTTATGGTTTGAATTCGGGCTACGTGACCGATTTAAAAGTCAACATTAGTTCCAATAAAGATTTGGATGAAGTCTATCAGCTAAAGTTTTAAAAAGCAAAAAATCGCCTTAGGGCGATTTTTTAGTTACTTATTCCACTTTGCTCCATACAATTCGCCCTATGGGCTCGGGTCTCTTTCTTCGTTTTCATTAAAAGCTGATGGCAATAACTGTGGAATGAATTTTATCAGAATTGGCAATAGCAAACTTCCGCCAGGCAAAAGAAAGATGGTCAATGATGGAACCGTTTTACAGATGTCAAGCAGTTGTGTTTTTACTTTTTTCTTTTCTTCTTTATCCAATTCTTTATGTGTTGATTTTGCCAAAAGGTGCATCAATTCTTTGCTCTGTGATAATTCTTTAATGAACCTATTTTTGTTTCTATGAATTAAAACCGCAACATTATCTGTTGTTTGGTCGTAGAAGTGTTTTACAGGATTGGAATTATTAAAATAAGGGATTTCCTTTTTATATTTTACAATGAAATCATTAATAAAATGAATACTTTCTGTGATAAAAGATTCTTTAATTGTTAGTTTCTCTCCCAGTTTATAAAGAAAATAACGCTCTTCATTTTCCACCTTTTCATCGCTCCACAAACTGATTCCGGCCAAATCAAGCATATAGAATTTCTCTAGATCATTGCTCAGATAACTCAAATCTAAGTCATCAATAGTTATAATTTTGGCAGATGAAAACTTATTATATCGAACAGATGATTCGAAAAGTTTAAGTAACAAATCATCATGAACGGAAATTCCAGTTTTAGATTTCAGCGAAAGCGAAATAATGCTAATAACAATTGCTTCAATTTTGTTGAAATATTTTTCAGGAAGCGAACCTTTTTCCAAGTGTTTTTTGAATGCCAAAACATCAACAAAAAGCAGCGCATTCGTAATGACATGAGAGAAGTTTTTGCTAAACAAATCTTCGTTAGTCTGCACTCTGTCGTGGATAATTTTCTCCAGTTTACTTGAGTTGGAACTGCTTGGTAATATTTTCTGCAAAGGATGGAAACCTTTAGGTGTCAGCAAATTGTAGAAAGCAACAGCTTCTGCAATAAAATGATTTGGATCAACATTATTTTTGGTCAGACAATACATTTCATACAACGTATTAAGCATTCCTATTTTTGATATTTCTTCTCGAAGCCTTTCTGTGATCGGTATCGGCTTGATAGTGTCAAAACTAACGATATGCCCAAATATAAACCCGGTTGCGCGAGTTCGGATGTAAAATGCTTCTTCAGAATCTATAATAGACTGACCTGAAGTTCTTTGTTCAATAAAGAACTTTTCTATCCAACCGGCTGCAGAAGGGTTAATCATTGTGGAATACTTTTAAGGTGCAAAACTATGTATTTTATAGATTATTTTAGTCGGTATTCGCCATAACTTTAAATAATTCTGCATTGGAAATGAGATACCTGTTCTCTAAGACAATTCTTGAAAGTTGCGAACTGACTAAGTTATTTTCACGAGTATTTAATAAAAAAATAGAACTTTCGCCAAAAGCGAAAAGCCGTTCCTCTGAATTGAGCATTGTCAAATAATCATTAACCAATTCAGCAGCAAGTTTTCGTTGCTTTTGTAATGAAAAAATTTCTATTTTTTGTGCATTGATTTTATTTTTTAACTGAACTCTTTCCAAATCTAAAGCAAATTGGATATCTTTAATTTTGAATTGAGCTAGTTTCAAACTTGCCCTTTCTTTTCTTAAAAAAACAGGAAAATTGAAGTTGATGCCTACTTTATAGTTTTTGGTATCAACATCATTAAAAACATTAGGTTCCGATAGATAGTGATAGCCAATGTCTATTTTAGGTAGTAATTGATTGGCTTTTAATTTTCTTTCCACATCCAAAATGGCAATTTTATTTTGTAATGCATTAATTTTAGGATGTGCATCAATTGCCTGTTGAGTTTCTAATAAATCTTTAATTTTCAGCACTTCTTGAATAGTAGTAGCAACGTTTTCTTCGGGCAGAATAGCGTCTTGAAGCTCTAGTGGAATATTATTTTCTAACCAAAGAAAACTGGACAGTTCAAGTTTTGATTTTGCCAATTTTAATTTAGAATCTTCCAATGAAAGTTTTCGATTTCTAACAATTATTCCAGCTTCAATGCTATCAATAGCAGGTTTATCACCATTTAAGATTAAACTAGCAACACCTTTATATCGTGTTTCGGCATTATTTAAATAGGTGTCATAAAGTTGCACTTCATTATAATTTTTCTTCCAATTAAAATAAGCGATAGCTGCATCATACAAAACTACAATGGCTTGAATTTTTCTTTCGGACTGACTCAACTGAAGTTGAATTTTTGCTTTTTTCAAATCAGACATACGTTGATTGATAAAAAGTCCTTGACCAATTGGCACGGTAATTCCTAATGAGGTTAATCCTTTGTTGGGTAAGGTGTTTTCTTGATTTAAATATATACCTTCACTATTGTCAAAACCAGCTTTAACTTCAATTCCATACCATGTTGGGATTTTAAAACTGCTATTTAAAATTGAATAATATTCTTTGTCATTGAATTGTTTTTTGGTGTAATCTATTTCAATTTTTGGATCAAATCCACCACGTGCCATCATTAAACTGGCTTGAGCATTACTTATTTTTAGGTTAGCACTTTTTACCATTGGATGGTACTTTTTTACGTAACCCAAATATTCGGTAAAAGTTAGTTCTTTTAAATTTGTATTTTGCCCAAAGACAGTTAAGCCCAAAAGGAGGAATAAAAGATATTTTTTCATTATTTAGTTTCTTTAGGAGCACTATTTTTAGGTTGGTAATAATTGGGAGGAAAACCATTGAGTGTTCTCCAAATTTCAAACCAAACGGGAACATTGTCTAACAAAGCTAAAGTTTGCACCCCCGAACCCATACTGACTTGTTTTGGCCAAGGCACTTCGTCGTTATCTGGGGATATTAAAACTCTAAATTTTCCGTTATCGCTTATAAAGTTTTCGATAGCAACAATTTTTCCGCCAAAGGTTCCATAGCTCATATTTGGCCAGCCCGAAAAAACTATAGTTGGCCAACCATCAAACCAAACTCGAACTTTTTCACCTTTATGAACCAGTGGCAAATCGTTTGGACTTATATAAGTTTCGACCGCAATATCATATTTAGACGGCATAATGCTCACAATTTGAGTTCCTTCCTTAATGGTTTGACCAATCCCCGATTGTAAAGCCCGATTGACAAAACCACTTTGAGGCGCTTTTATATAATACATTCCATTCCGAATTTTGTAATTATTGTATTGGTTTTCTAATTTTTTAACTTGTGCTTTGGTATCGTATTGATTGCTAATAGCTGTGAATTGGTCGCTTCTAGCTTTTGAATCTTTTTCGGCATATTCTGCAGCAATTCTGTTTACTTCAACTTTGGCATTGATTAATTCGTTCTCACTGGCTATGAATTTGTTTTCTTGTGTAATAATTTTTGCTTCAGTTTCTTGCAGTTTTAATCTTTTTTCTTCAACATCTGTTAGTGGTTTTAAACCTTCTTTGTTTAGTGTTAAAGAACGATTGAACTGTGTATTGGCAATTTTTACTTGAGTTTTTACAGCAACTAAATCCATGCTGTCACTTTTTACTTTGAGTATGGATTGTCTAATTTTGTTTTTGGCTTGTTTTAATTTTAGTTTTTTTTCGTTTTCAATAGCTTGAATTTGAGCTGTAAGCGAGTTTACTTTTCCACCATAGGATTGTTGTGCCATCTTTTTTGCTTCAACTTGATTTTTGGTATTTTCCATCAAGTTCGGATCTAGATAATCTTCTTTTATTTCAGAAATAAAAAGAATAGTATCTCCTTTGTTGACAAAATCACCTTCTTTTACATGCCACTTTTCGATTCTACCAGAAATTGCCGAATGAACAGTTTGAGGTCTTTGGTCAGGTTTTAATGTTGTAACCGAACCTGAACCAGAAATATTTTGTGTCCATGGCAAGAACAAAATGATGAGTCCAAGTATTGAAACGCCTAGAATAATTCTATTCAAGATTTTATAATGAGGTCTATTACTTAAATTTTTGACAGTACTAAAATGTTCAATATTTTCGGTAATTGGATTTTTTTTAGAAATATTTAGCATGACTATTCGTTTTTAGAATCTGTAACTATTTTTCCATCATTCATTGTAATGATTCTTTGGCATTTTTGTTTCCAATAGGTGTTTTTAGAAGACACAATAACACACCATTTATTATCAGAATTGGTAATAAAATCAATGATTTCATTGGCTGCTTTTTCATCCATTTTGTCTAACGGATCTTCATAAAATAGTAGTTTCGGTTTGTTAACGATGCTGCGGGCTAATAGAATTTTTTGAGCATTTGACGAAGTTAATTGTCTTCCCTCAGGAAAAATCTTACTCTCTAACCCATTTGGAAGCGATTTTATAAACTCGCCTAATTTGACATTTTCAATAGCCCATTTAATATCTTCATGGCTTATCATCGGATTATTGAAAGTGATGTTTTCTAGAATGGTTCCTTCAAAAGGAGACTCACCATTAATAATTGTGCCAATATGAGAACGATACTGTGTTAAATCTATTTTTCTATAGGTATCATCATTAATAAAAAACGAACCTGATGAGGGTTGCAATAACCCAGATAATATTCTTATCAAAGTTGTTTTGCCCGAACCGTTTTCGCCTTCTAAAAATATTTTTTCGGATGGTGAAATTTGTAAATTAATCTTTTCTAAAACATAATCCGTTGAGTCGGGAAATTTAAATCTTAAATTTTCAGTTTCTAAACTAATATTAGTGAAGCAATAGTCAGATTTTTTGACATTGAAATCTTCAGTTTTTAAATCGGCTATTTGACCTATTTTTTCGATAGCGGTTATAACATCATAAAAAGTTTCGAGACCAACAATTATTTTTTCAACAGAATTTATAACTAATAAAATTATAATTTCGGCAGCTACAAATTGCCCAATGTTCATTTGTTGATTTATAACTAAAAACCCTCCAATTAGCAGTAAACCTGCGCTAATTATTACTTTAAAAGCGATTAACTGAATGAATTGTCTTTTAATTATGCCAAAATGTTTTTCTCTTTGCGATAAGTACATGCCCACTAGATCATTGGTTTTTGACAAAGCAAATTCAAAATTATCTTTTTTGCGAAAGCTAAAATTATTTCTAGCTATTTCTTGCAACCAACTCACAACTTTATATTTGTATTTTGATTCTTTTAAACTGGTTGAAAGACCTGAATTATAAGAAAACTTAAAAATGGAATACAGTAGAATTAAAAGTAAGATTCCAAATAATATAAAGAAGGGATGATAAAGTGATAACAAAAGTATCCCAAAAATTATTTGTAAAAATGCGGTTGAAAAATCTAATAATAATTTTGAAGTTCCTTTTTGAATGATAATGGTGTCAAAAAATCTATTAGCTAATTCTGGAGGATATTGATTGTATAGTTCTTCAAATTTTATTTTGGGCAATCGGTAGCTAAATTCAAAAGAGGACCGAACAAATATTTTTTGTTGCAAATTTTCAGTTATTCGCAATTGCATTAAAGAGAGAATACCAACCAAAGCAACCCCAATAACGACTACAGTAACTAAAACAATCCAAGATGCGCTAGACCTTCCTGATTGTATCAAATTAATAATAGCTTGGATACCAAGTGGTAAAGACAAACTTACTAAACCAGCAAAAATGGCATAGAAAAATATTTGAAGAATATCTTTTCGGTCTAGTTTTAAAAAACTAAAAAAACGTTGCAATGCAGTGTCATTCATATTTTTTAACTTAAAATAGTTTCAATCATATGGGAGTAAAAAGTGGTTGGTGTTGTTTTTTCGTCGCAATCAGTTATACTTTTTAAATGATCTTTTAAAAAATGCTGGTGTAACGAACCTTCAACAATAGATGAAGCTAAACTTTTGGCAAATGGATAATTAGGATTTAAATCGACAATCAGGTCAATGATGCGGTTAATTACTCTTTTATAAACCCAAAAAAAACCAATTTTGTTTTCATCATCAATTTCTCTTGTCAATAATGTTTTGGTAAATTCAGCAATGATGATTTTGTTTAATATGGCTTCATTAATATGTAGCGTTAATGAATCATCCTCAACTTTGGCGGTTACAATACTAATAGCCTGTTTTAATTTTTCTTTAGGATTAGTTATGTTGGCAGTGCCAAAAACCAGCTTGTATTCTATCCAACCCCAATACCATGAAGATAAATAAACCAATAGTTTATGTTTATTTTCAAAATAGCGATAAATCGAACTTTCATTAGAACCAATGCGCTCTCCGAGTTTTTTAAAAGTAAAATTATCAAAACCTATTTCATCAATCAGAATAATACTTTGTTCAATAATTTTTTTTCCCAAATCTGAAGTTTCGGGGTTTTTAACATACAAGTTTTCATTGACTCTTATGGTAAGATTAGAAAGTATAGTTTGCATAAATTGATATTATTTTACGCAAATATAATAGTAATGCTATTAAAAATGAAATTTTAACTTTTAATTATAAAATTTAATAAGTAGAATTGAAGTCAGAAAAAAGTAAAATTCCTAAAATGTACCCCTCGATTTGATGTTTTGTTCACAAAGGCTCACGATCTCTAGAATACGAGCTATTCTGGTTTCTTCTCTTTTGGCTTGATTCAGCCAATACAGATAACTTTTTCTATAGGAAGGACTAAAGGAATTGTAATTGTCTAAAGCTGTTTTGTTTTTGGCGAAAGCCTCTGCTAAATCTTCTGGCATTTCTAAATTCTCTACACCATCAAGTGTTGTCCAAGAACCGTTTTGTTTAGCGATTTCAATCTTCTTTATACCACTTTCGTGCATCAGATTATCAGCAATAAGTTTTTCGATATACGTTTTGTTGAGTTTGCTCCAAACACTTTTGTCTTTACGCGGTGTGAACATTTGACGTCTGCGCTCGTCGTCTAATTTCTTTACCGTAGAATCTATCCAACCATAACAAATAGCCACCTGAACGGCTTCCTCCCAACGCATACTCTCTGCTTCACTGCTAACTTTATAGAAAACTAAATGAACTCCTTTTGACCAATGATGATTATCATGCAACCATTCGCGCCATTCTTGAGCATTTTTAAAGTATAAAAGTTCTTTTTCTTCCAAGGCCAACTACTGTATAATCGCCGAACACGCAACTCTAGCTCCGGCATTACCCGAAGGTTGTGTAGTATAATCATCGGGTTTGTCATGAACAATCAAACCTTTGCCTAAAATATCTTTGGTAGCATCGCCACAACCAATGCACCATTCATCTGTTTTGAAAAGTACGGTTGCGTTTCCGACTATATCGGCAGTGAAATTTCCAATGTCGCCTTTATGATGTTCAGCATCGCCCCATTTTCCGTGTTTTTTGAACGTTGGATTCCAATGTCCGCCAGCAGAAGCTGCATCTGCTGCAGAACAATCTGCTTTTTCGTGAATGTGAATAGCGTGCACACCAGGTTTTAATCCGGTTAATTTGGCTTCTAAGCTTACCATACCATTTTTTTCAACGAATACGGCAGTGCCTTGCACATTGCTGCCACTTTTTGATTCAAAATGAATCCCAACCTTTTTTGCATCGCCGCCAGTACTAGTACTTTTACAACTAAAAATGAGCAATCCGGCAACGGTTATTCCAAGCAATAATTTTTTCATAACGTTTGTTTTTAAGTAGTATAAAAGTAATGAATAAATGAATTTATGTAACGTAAATAACGTTAAAGTTTACTTTGTTTTTTCGCCTACAAAATAATCGTTTTGTGATTTAAACAGTACGTTGAACGTTGTCAAACTGCCGTAGATACGCGTGATGTATTGTTGTAGTTCCACTTTTTCAATTTCTTCAAGATTACTGGCGTTAATCTTTTGTTCCATAACACGCAAACGGTCACGAAGCATTACTATTTTGTGAAAAAAGATATCTATCGGCACATCTTTGTGAGCCAAACCGGCTTGTCCAGGTTCCAATTTCATGTTGCCACCTTTCCATTTATCACCAATGGCTACAGGTTCTCCAAGTCCGTTCCATTTTTTTAGGATAGAAAGTAAACTTTGCTCAACATCATAGAAACTAATGGTGTCAACTTCGTTTTCTGCCGCTTCGATTACTTCAAACTCACTATCGATATCTATGGTTTCTAATCCACCATCTATAAAGGTTACCCAATATTCTTTAGAAGATACATTCGTTACAACGCCTTTACCATATTCGGCGTGATTTATTCTGGAACCAATTCCTAGTAGTTTCATGTGTTTATGTATTAAGCCACTAAAATAGGAATTTGTTCGAAATAAAAAAAGACTTCTTAATTATCAATACTAACCCAATACTTTTTAGTTGTAAATTGGATTAATTTTTAGCCCGAATTGCAACCAATTCAACATGGTTTTTACATTGGCTTGGGAGTAACTTCCTTTGTAGAAATGGCTGAAACTTTGTTGTCAGTATTAATCGTTATAAAGAGTTCTCTTTTATAAAGCTTCTTTTCATAATCAATGTTGTAATGGAAAGTATATTCGTCGGTACTCTTGTTACGTTTGACATCAATCAGATTAATTCCTAAAAACCGCCCGTTTCTTTGATTGATTTTTTGGCAAACGGCAGCTATCTTCTCTTTGGTTGCATTTTTCCGAACCTTATCTGTAGCTTCACTCGAGCTGAAACCTCTAAATCTTGAAACGTTGCAGGTTTCCAATAATCGTGTTCCTAAATCATCGGCTCGTTTTTTCTTAACCACTTCTACTTCGGTTGGCTTTACCAAAATTACATTCCTTTCGACAGCCGGTTTTTTACTTTTACAGGACACAAGCGTTAGCGAACTGGCAAAGCAAACGATTAGCAGCACGCAGCAAAACAAAATAATTCTTTTCATGAGATTTTGATTTTACAATGACAGATAGTGAAGATTTGGATTTTACAAAATTAGGATAACGCCAGCCTTTGACTGTTATAAAATTTTAAAAAGTTATTATAAGATTTGCCAATTCTTTCATCGCAATAATTCATTTTCCCGTATATGGTTTTCAATATTGAATTTGTATTTTTGGACATCAAATTACCA
>JAYTGH010000576.1:0-3431 GCA_043733645.1 Flavobacterium sp.
ACTTTTTTGATTGAAGGAATGCGCGAAATTGAATTAGCAATCAAAGGAAATTACGAAATAGAAACTATTCTAATTTGTAATGAAGTAGCTGATTTTTCCAACAATCCAATAATCCAACAATCCAATAATTCAATAATAGAAATCTCGAAAGAAGTCTATCAAAAACTGGCGTATCGCGATACTACAGAGGGAATTTTAGCTGTAGCCAAAACCAAATCATTACAACTATCCGATTTAAAACTTCCTCAAAATCCGTTGATTTTAGTCATGGAAGCCATCGAAAAACCGGGAAATATTGGCGCGATTCTACGCACTTGCGATGCTGCAAAAGTTGATGCCGTACTTATTGCCAATCCAAAAACCGATTTATACAATCCGAATATTGTGCGTTCCAGCGTTGGCTGTTTGTTTACCAACCAAATAGCAACCGGAACCACTGAAGAAGTTATCGATTTTTTAATCAAAAACAATATTAATTTCTATAGTGCCACTTTGCAGAATTCTACTTCTTATCATACTCGAAATTACACTACGCCAACCGCTTTGGTTGTTGGCACAGAAGCTACAGGATTAACGAAACTTTGGCGTGAAAAAGCAACTCAAAATATCATCATTCCGATGCAGGGCGAAATTGACAGTATGAATGTTTCAGTTGCCGCAGCAATATTGATTTTTGAAGCCAAAAGACAAAGAGGGTTTTTAAGTTAGATTTAATTTTTAACACAGATTCCACAAATTCTCACTGATTTTTCTGTGCTAATTTGTGGAGTCTGTGTTTTTATAATAGTTTATGAGTCCAACTCCGACATAGTTTATAATTTCCGTTTGCACAGTTCGATTGTAATGCTTATTTTTAGCTGATTGATTGAACATGCTATGATTGAAATAGATTTAGAAGAAGAAAAAAAAGCCATTGCCCGAGAATACAAAGAATTACTTCGCATAAGTTATCAAACCTTAACCGATTCTGATAAAAAACTCATTCGAAAAGCCTTTGATGTTGCCGTTGAAGCCCATAAAGACCAGCGTCGTAAATCGGGCGAAGCTTATATTTTTCATCCTATTGGTGTGGCCAAAATTGTAGCTTCCGAAATTGGTCTTGGAGCCACGAGTATTGCCGCCGCATTAATGCACGATGTGGTAGAAGATACTGATGTAACCATTGAAGACATCGAAAAAAAATTCAATCCAAAAATTGCGCATTTAGTTGAAGGTCTCACCAAGATTTCCCAAGTTAAAAAAGACATGAACATCTCAATGCAGGCGGAAAATTTTCGTAAAATGCTATTGACTTTGAATGATGATGTGCGTGTAATTTTAATCAAAATTGCTGACCGTTTGCATAATATGCAAACCATGGATTCGATGCCTGATTACAAACAAGTAAAAATTGCTTCAGAAACATTATATATCTATGCACCCCTTGCCCATCGTTTGGGTTTGTACAACATCAAAACTAAATTAGAAGACTTAGGTTTAAAATATACCGAACCAGATATTTATAAAGATATTGTCAGCAAAATCAAGGAAACAAAGGAAGAGCAGGACGAATATATCAAAACTATTTCGGATGTTTTAAAAAAATCGTTAGACGAAGAAGGAGTTGAATATACCCTGAAAGGAAGGCCAAAATCTATCTATTCTATCCGTAGAAAAATGGCGGCGCAAAATGTAACTTTTGATGAAGTCTATGATAAATTCGCCCTCCGCGTTATTTACAAATCAAATCTGCACGATGAGAAATTCTTAGCATGGAAAATTTATTCGATAGTAACTGATCATTATCGCCCGAGTCCGAGTCGTTTGCGCGATTGGATTTCGTCTCCAAAATCAACCGGTTATGAAGCTTTGCACATTACCGTAATGGGACCAAAAGGTCGTTGGGTAGAAATCCAGGTGCGAAGCGAACGCATGGATGAGATTGCCGAAAAAGGATACGCGGCACACTACAAATATAAACAAGGCGCCACCGAAGAAAGCGGTTTGGATACTTGGCTCAACCTTTTGAAAGAAGCTTTAGAAAGTTCAGAAACCAATGCAGTCGACTTTGTGGAAGATTTCAAAATGAATTTGTATGCTAAAGAAATCTTCGTCTTTACGCCTAAAGGAGAAATAAAATCGTTGCCAAAAGGCGCGACTTCGCTGGACTTTGCTTTTAGCATTCACTCCGAAATTGGCATCAAAACCCGAGGAACCCGTGTCAACGGAAAATTAGTTCCGCTGAATCACGAACTCAAAAGTGGTGATCAAATTGAAATCATTACTTCTATCCATCAAAAACCAACTATCAACTGGCTGGATTATGTAACGACTTCGAGAGCCAAAAATAAAATCAGAAATGTTCTCAACGAAAATACCAAGAAAATTGCCGAAGACGGAAGAGAACTTCTAACCCGAAAAATGAAGCATTTAAAAATCACGCTTAGCGAGAGCGTGATTAATGAATTGGTGAATTTTTTTAGCTTAAAAACTAGTCTTGATTTATTTTACCGCGTCGGAATTGGTTCTATTGAAAACCAACAACTAAAGGATTTTGCTGCACAGAAAAGTAATACGCTGATGAATTTCTTTAAAAGTAAAATGAAGCGTTCGCCAAGCACAAATCCAGATGAGATTCACAAACAAGTGCTCAACAGCAATTATGACATGCTGGTTTTCGGTTCGGAACAGGATAAGCTGGATTACAAATTATCTTCTTGCTGCAATCCAATTCCAGGCGATGAAGTGTTTGGTTTTATTACGATTAATGAAGGTATAAAAGTGCATAAAAAGGATTGTCCAAACGCCATTTCACTTCAATCAAATTATGCGTACCGAATTATGCAAGCCAAATGGATTGACTCATCGCAACAAGAGTTCAAAGCTATTTTGAAAATTACGGGTATGGATAGTTTGGGTTTAACCAACGAATTGACCAAAGTTATATCCAACAATATGCACGTAAATATCCAGAGCATTTCCCTAAGTGGTGATGCTGGAATATTTAACGGTCAGGTTGCTGTAGTGGTACAAAACAATACTATTCTGAAAAAACTAATAGATAACATTAAGAAAATTGATGGCGTTGATAAAGTCACGAGAGTATATACTAATTAAAGTTGATAAGTTTATGAGATGATAAGTTTATTAAGAAGATTTTTTAAACTTTTAAACTCATAATCTTTTAAACTTTTAAACTAAAAACTATCTTTGTCCCATGACACTAATTGCATCTGATAATACCAAAAATCAAGAAACTGTAAAGAACGTTTTCACACTGTATCTTGAAAACAAAGGACATCGCAAAACACCTGAACGTTACGCTATTCTTCAGGAAATTTATGATAGCGAAGAGCATTTTGATATCGAGAATTTGTATATCAAAATGAAAAACAAAAACTATCGTGTGTCGCGTGCTACTCTATACAACACTATCGAACTTTTATTAGATT
>JAYTGH010000577.1:0-3430 GCA_043733645.1 Flavobacterium sp.
CATTGAATAATCCAAAACCACAAGAGTTTGTTGCGGTAAACGATAGCTTTGGCGAAAGCGGAACTCCGGAACAATTGATGGAAAAATACAAGTTAAACAATCAGGCGATTGTGGAAGCTGTAGAAAGAGTAATCAAGAGAAAATAATTCTCAATACATATCAAAAAAAATCCCGTTCCAATTGAGCGGGATTTTTATGGGTTAATTAAGATTAATTATGACAACTCGGGTCTAAATATTTTTTCTTTCCATTTCCGGAACCACCACACGTTGGTATATCTGCAAAAGGATAGGCATCTCCGGTTATTGGGTTTTTGATTTCACTTGCTGTAGTATAATAATCGCCATCATCGTCAGTGTCAAGAAAATCTGGCACTTCTTCGCGTTTGGTACTTCCATCTGTTTGTGTAATCAGTCTTCCGTCATCCGTATTATCAACATTTGCTACACCTTCTGGCAAAGTATACACATATCCATCAGGAATGCCAGGGGTAGTAGTAACTGTACCATCGCTGCTTGTCGTTGTGGTTCCCAAATCTTCCTGATAAGAATAAATTCCATCAGCATCTTGATCCATCCTCTGAATTTCATATAATTTGAAACTAAATATAAGTGGCGAATACGCAGGAATTCCACCTGATGAAGTGCTATAATAAGCTAAACCTGATGGAATAAACATTACACCGGCACCAAAATCATAATAAGACGTTGTACCATCTGGATTTCCTGTATAAGTGCCTGTTTTGAATTGTGGGAATATCTCACTCCAACCTCTAATAACATTTGTTAAGTTAAAATAGTTTTGTGGATTAATTGATTCTTCAAATTCAGTTGATTTGATTGTAGTAACATCAACTCCGCTAACTTGTTCAGTACTGCTATAAATATATTCACCTCTGTAAGAAGTCAATACTCTGTCTACATTGCAAGGCGATTTACTGTTTGCTCCTGTCCCTTGTCTTAATTGCAGATAGTACATTTTATAAGTAACATCAATATCATTTTGCCTAACTTTAACATATCTGGTTAGTAATGGGTAAGTAGTTTGATCCCAAATAGAAGTTTGAGTTCCTCCAGTCGGAATCAAGGTAAAAGTAACATCTTGGTCATCGGTTGCGCCAGGATCATTAATTACTGTCAAATAATGCGTATGCAGATATGTTTCGATATTTGTCATGTCAGCATCTCTTTGTGTAGTAAAATCACGAAGAGGTGCTGAGCTACTATCACTTTTAGAACAAGAAACTATTAATAAACTTAAAGTAAAAAGAAATATAATTTTGGAAAAATTATTCATTATTGTTTGAATTTTGAGCGCGCAAGATACAATATTGATTTATTTTTGTAAACAATTTAACGTTGATTTTGGAAAAAAAATGAGAGTAGATAAATATTTATGGTGTGTTCGCTATTACAAAACCCGAAACATGGTGACCGAAGCCTGCAAAAAAAATCATATCACCGTTAATGGTCAGGTTGCAAAGCCTTCCAAAGAGGTTTTTCCAATGGATAAAGTTACCTTTAGAAAAGACCAAATTACCTATTTAATAACTGTTTTAGATATTCCACAAAATCGTGTTGGAGCAAAATTAGTAGATATCTATCGAAAAGATGAAACACCACCGGAAACTTTCGCTCATCTTGAATTACTTAAACTTTCTAAAGAACATTATCGCAAAACAGGAACCGGAAGACCAACAAAAAAAGACAGAAGAGATTTAGATGATCTTGAATTAGAAACTGATTAGAAAAATTACATTTGTTAAAAGTAAATATCAATTTTTTATCTTAAAAAAAATATCAAAATGAGTCAAAATATAATTCTTAACCATTTGGAAATAGACCATAAAATCAAAAGAATTGCCTATCAAATTTATGAAACCTTTGCTAAAGAAGACGAAGTAATTTTAGCTGGCATTGCAAATAATGGTTATCTTTTTGCTGAAAAAATAAGTCTTGTTTTAAAAGAAATATCAGATTTAAAAGTAACGCTATGTGAGGTTAAAATTGACAAACAAAATCCTTTTAAAATAATAACCACTTCTATTTCAAAAGAAGCTTACATAAATAAAAGTATCGTATTAGTAGACGATGTGTTACACTCTGGGACTACCTTGATATATGGCGTTAAACACTTTTTGGAAACACGAGTAAAAAAAATTAAGACAGCCGTTTTGGTGGATAGGAACCACAAAAAATTTCCAGTTAAAGCTGATTTTAAAGGAATTTCTCTTTCAACTTCAATAAAAGAACATGTACAGGTTGTGTTTGAAAGCAATAATAATCACGCCTATTTAGTCTAAAAAAACACTAATTTCATCAGCTATTTCCTCTGGCTTTTTATCATCGACATCAACTTTAAAAGTGGCTTGGTTGTAAAAAAAACTTCTTTCAAATAAATGTTTGGCAACAAAATCTTTTAATTCTTCTTCGGATTGATTTGCTACAAGCGGTCTGCCTTTTTTCTCAGATTTAAGTCTCTCTAAAATAAAAGGTAATGAGGCTTTTAAATAAACTGAAATACGATTTTTACCATTCAAAAACAAATGATTATCAGCATAACAAGGTGCTCCTCCTCCAGTACTTATGATTAAATTTTCATCATTCTCAATAACATCTTTGAAAATTTCATGCTCAATTTTTCTAAAATAAATTTCCCCTTTTTGTTTGAAGAGTTCGCTAATACTTAAATTAGTTTTTTTTTCGATTAAATTGTCTAAGTCAACATATTTAACCCCATTTTTTTCGGATAGTAACTGAGCAATTGTGGTCTTACCAACAGCCATATAACCAATCAAAATAACTTTCTTCATTACAATAAAACCTTATAGATTAAGCCGTTAACACCTTATGTCAAAAAAAGGCAAATTTATAATAAAATTGCTTTGAAATATAAATAATAAGGTCTTATATTTGCACCCGCATTCAAGAAAAGAAAAAGACTCGATAGCTCAGTCGGTAGAGCACATCACTTTTAATGATGGGGTCCTGGGTTCGAGCCCCAGTCGGGTCACATTTTTTTTCTTCAATACACTAAAGACTCGATAGCTCAGTCGGTAGAGCACATCACTTTTAATGATGGGGTCCTGGGTTCGAGCCCCAGTCAGGTCACACAAAGTCGAGCTGCCTGCTTGGCTTTTTTTATTCGGCGACGTGGAGAAATTGGTAGACTTGCCAGCTTGAGGGGCTGGTGTTCGCAAGGACGTGTGGGTTCGAATCCCATCGTGGTCACATATTATGACACTAAAAAGTGTTAAATGGTTATAGAACCTCGGCTAGTACGAGGTTTTTTCATTTTATAACAATATACTTTGGTGTATCTAAATACCCAAATCCTTACCCCCATGGTTACCCCCGAATACTTAAAGCACCCAAAATAAATTTCGTTTGTAACTTGTTTAGAAATAACAAAAATGTTAAATTTTCAATTA
>JAYTGH010000578.1:0-3427 GCA_043733645.1 Flavobacterium sp.
GAACGGTATTCCGAACTAAATCTGAAAAAGGTGTTTGCCACATTCTACCGGTTTGTGGTTTTTGATTGGCAACTGTATTCCCGGTAGAAACGTTTATAATATCTGCTCCGGCATTTTTGAAAGCGGTTGCAATGGTTAATACATCTTGTTCTGAAATTCCGTTTTCTGCCCAATCGGTAGCGGATATTCTAACTGACATTGGTTTTTCTTTTGGGAAAACATTTCGCATTTCGTTGAAAACGCGTAACGGAAATTTCAATCTGTTTTCGATGTTTCCGCCAAATTCATCGGTTCTAATATTCGTCAATGGAGAAAGAAAAGAAGCTAATAAGAATCCATGATGCGCTTGTAATTCGATTAAATCAAATCCGGCCTCGTCTGCATTTTTTGTTGCCTGAACAAATTGAGAAGTTACCAAATCCATATCTGATAAATCCATTTCTTTTGGAGTAGAATAATTTTCATTAAAAGAAATTGCAGATGCTGAAATTAATTTCCATGGATTTTGAATTGGTTTGGTTTCCCAAGGTTTTTTTGTTGCGCCTTTTCGACCTGAATGACCAAGTTGAATTCCGATTTTTGCCTTAGTATTTTTATGAATAAAATCCGTAATTGATTTCCATTTAATTACTTGTTCCTGAGTATATATTCCGGCACAACCTAAAGTGATACGCCCTGTTCCTGAAACGGCAGTCATTTCTGCAATAATCAATCCAACACCGCCAGTGGCACGGCTACCATAATGTACCAAATGCCAATCGTTGATTAATCCGTTTTTGGCTGAATATTGTCCCATTGGTGACATTACGATTCGGTTTGGAAGCTCTAGATTTCTTAGTTTGAATGTGGTGAATGCTGGAGGCACTTCGACAAGCTTCGTGTGACAAACAGTATTAAATTCATGCAGCACTTTATCTGTAAACGATTTATCGCGTAAGCGAAGATTTTCATACGTTACTTTTTTGGCTCGTGTCATACATCCAAAGGCAAACTGATAAAACGGATGCTGATTGTTTCTATCCATATTTTCAAACCAATCTAACGAAACCAAAGCGGCGTGTTGAATCATTTCAACGGTATTCCTTCGGGTTTTTTCGTATTGTTCAAAAGCAGCTTGCACATTCGTTGGATTGGCAATTATAGCATCTGATAAACCTATCGCAGAATCCATGGCTAATTTTGTTCCCGAACCAATAGAGTAGTGGGCTGTGGCTTTGGCGTCTCCCAATAAAACAATATTGTTATGATACCATTTTTCATTCGTAACGTGTGGAAATTGGCGCCAATGTGATTTGTTTGTGATTAATCCGTGACCGTCCAATTCTTCTTTGAATATTTCGGAAATTTTCGAGATGGTATCTTCTTCATTCGTAATTTCAAAACCATGCTTTTCCCACGTTTCATCGCTGCATTCAAAAATCCAGGTGCTCATTCCGGGTTGGTATTGATAGGTATGGGCAACTATAGTTCCGTGTGGAGTTGTTCTAAAGAAATACGTGAACGCATCCAAAGGTTTTGTAGAGCCAAGCCAAACGAAGCGGTTTTTCTTTAGTGAAATTTTGGTCCCGAAATCGTTGGCAAACTGAGTTCTGATGGGGCTTCCAATTCCATCGCATGCAATTATAATGTCGGAATCTTTGAGTTGAGTTACGTCTTCTATATTTTGTTCGAAATGAAGATTTACGCCTTCTTCGGTGCATCGTTGCTGTAATAATTGCAGCAGTTTTTTTCGGGAACATCCACAAAATCCGTTTCCGGCAATGTTTACGGTTTGTCCATCCCGCGCGATGATAATGTCATCCCAATAGGCAAAATTGCTTCTGATTAATTCATAAGATTTCAAATCTCTGGAAAGAAATTCACCCAAAGTTTCATCTGAAAACACAACTCCGAAGCCAAAACTATCATCTGCTTTGTTGCGTTCGTAAACGTCGATTTGGCAATTGGGTATTGCTTTTTTGGTTAGTATCGAAAAGTACAATCCGCCCGGACCACCGCCAATTACTGATATCCTCATAATTATTTTTTCATAAAATCAAAGGAACCTTTTCTGAGATTGATTCCGTATTCGAGATAGGCTTTCAGGCAAGCTAGAAAATTAGACCAGCCAAAGGAGTTTCCGGTCAGCCATTTGATTCCGGTTTCGTTGTTTTCCATGCTTTTTTCAGAGATTTTTACCAAAGTAAAATTGTCGCCAACCGTAGAAAGATTAAGTTCTACCAAAAGATTTTTACCACTGTTTTCCCAGTAATACGAAATTAGATTTGGTTCAGCTTTGAGAACGGTAACGGGAACTTCCATATCAAATTCGGGAAATTTCCATATCAAATCTTTACCTTCTTCCATTCTTCCAGTGCTCTGTGAAATGAAATAATTACACATCTTTTCAGGGTTTACAATCGCTTCAAAGACCTCGTTTATTGGTTTTGAAATCTGCATTGCTACATTTATTTCTAAAACTTCTGGTTTCATAATTAGTTTCTTTTAATAGAGAAAAGTTCTCCAATTTTCGCATAATTTGAACCAGCCAATCTGGATACTGGTTTATAATTTTCAAGATTAATCTTGTAGTTATCTAGTAAAACTTCATCATCAAAATGCATCATAACGATTCGGCCAATGATCACACAAGCGCCACCGTGTTTGTGGTCTTCAAGGAAATAATGATGAACCAGTTCACATTCAAAAGCGATAGGACTTTCTTTGACGCGCATTGCTTTTATCTTTTCGGATGGAATTGGAGTTACACCGGCCAATTCAAACTCGTCAATATCAGAAGGAACAGCCTGTGCAGTCGAATTCATTTGTTCGGTCAATTCTTCTGTAACCATATTCACTACAAACTGTTTGGTTGCCAAAACATTATTGAGCGTGTCTTTGTTGGTATTATTGCCTCTGCCTGTAGAAAACATTACATGTGGCGGATCATCTCCAACCGCATTAAAATAGGAAAACGGCGCTAAATTATTGACTCCATTTTCGCTAATACTTGAAATCCAGCCAATTGGTCTTGGTATTACAGAACCCGTCAATAGCTTATAAACTGCGGTATGTTCTAATTCGTTCGGGTCAAATTGCATGGTGTTGTTTGTTTACTACAAATTAAATAAAAAATAGGCAAGTACTATATCGTTTTAGTAAATAATAGTTAAGTATTTTGAGAATGAAATTCTTTTAAATTGCAATAAAATGCTAATTTTATAAAAATTATCGACCAACACTATGAGCTACTACAAAATACTCAATCTGGAGCACTATTTCAAAATGTATAAAAAATCTGTCCGTGAACCTAGAAAGTTTTGGGATAAGATTGCCGAAGAAAACTTTACCTGGTATCAAAAATGGGATAAGGTTTTTGAAGTTAATTTTTCAGAAGCTAGTTTCAAATGGTTTATTGATGCCAAAGTTAATATCACTAAAAACTGTA
>JAYTGH010000579.1:0-3425 GCA_043733645.1 Flavobacterium sp.
CCCATAAATTCTATTACCATTACTGACATCAATGGACGGAATATTTTAGAAACTAAAACAGCAACTACAACCCTTGATGTAAGCTCTTTATCAAAAGGAGTCTATCTTGTGCAATTAGCTTCCGGTGAAGGAATCACTACTAAAAAATTGATTAAAAAGTAAGCTTTTCTATTCAGCATTACTAAAATGTTCAAGTTTTCGAAAAGTTCAAGTTTTCGCTTGAACTTTTTTTATACATTTGGGATTAATTAATTGAATGTCAACTTCATCAAAAAATACTATGAAAATAAAACTACTTTTATCATTACTTATTACCTCTAGTATTGGCATTGCCCAACATCAGGTGAATTCATTTTATGGCGCCAATGGTTCTATTCTTTCTGCAGTGGTAAATCCTAATACACTAACTCATGGTGCGGGAGGTGTCGATCAAAACTGGACTTTTAGTGGATTTGTCTTTCTTGGAAACACAACTAATACTTATGTTGCGCCTACACCAACAGAATCCACAACTTATCCAGGCACGACCAATGTAATTGTTTCAACTTCAAGCACAGCTACCGGAAAAATGTTTACAAAAGCTGCTGGGGCAACTGTTTCGATAACCGGTTTAGACTCTACCGGGTTGAATATTAATTTTAATGGAGGAAGTGGAGGAAGCGGAAATGCTACCTTGGGAGCTTTCCCGATGGTTTATCCATTTACCAATACCGACAATACCGTTAGTGGAAACTACAATTATGGCACTAATTCAGGAACATTTTCAGGAACATTGGTTACAACAGTAGACGGTTATGGTGTGCTGAATTTACCCGATTATGGCTATACCGGCAATGTAACACGACTAAAGACTGTGCTAAACGTTACCTTGTACCTAAGCATCTTCCCGGTAGGAACGGCTTCTCAGACCACTTATGCCTATTATGACCCAGCTGATACGTCGAACAATTTTAAGTTTAGGAGTATAAATACCGTGGTTGTGTCCTCTGCGGCTGGAATTAACCAAAATGACACAACCTATGAAATATCGGGTATTCCGGTACTAGCCAATACCAATGATATGCTTCAATCGGTCTGGATTCAAAATCCGGTTCAGAATACTATAGAAATCAATACGTCAAACGCTATTGAAAATGCGAACATCAGCGTAACAGATATGCTTGGAAAAACTATTTATCAAGCAAAAAACGAAACGATAAGCGGAACATTTGAGATTCTCGTTTCGTTGACTAAAGGAATTTATCTTATCACTATCGGTAATGAAAATGGAAGTATTACGAAGAAGATTATAAAGAGCTAAAAATTCGTCAAGTGCTTTTCACAAAAACAGAAAGAGCTTTTCGCTAAATAGTGAAGAGCTTTTTTTATGCTTTAAACTTAAGTGGCAAATGCACTACTTTTTTTGTTTCGAAGAATTCGTCTTTAAAGAAATTAGCAATATTATATTCGATTGCTTTTGGGAAATCTTTTAGTTCTTCTGTTAAATCGCCACCTTTTAAATAAAGAATTCCGTTAGGCAATTTATGTTTGTTTTGTTTTTTGATTTTGTCTTTTATCCAGGAAACAAAATCGGGCATATTGGTCACAGCCCGACTAACAATAAAATCATAATCACCTTTGACATTTTCTGCACGCATTTGTTCGGCTTTAACATTTTTTAATTCCAACCCTTCGGCAACAGCTTTCACCACATTTATTTTTTTCAGAATAACATCTATTAAATAAAAACGTGTTTCGGGAAATAAAATTGCGAGTGGAATTCCTGGAAAACCGCCACCGGTACCAACATCTAAAACATACGTTCCGGGTTCAAAAGGCTGAATTTTGGCAATAGCCAATGAATGTAAAACGTGCTTGGTATATAATTCATCAATATCTTTTCGGGAAATCACGTTGATTTTAGCATTCCAATCCTGATATAAAGCTTCTAATTTTTGAAACTGTAGTATTTGATTTTCAGTAAGATTAGGAAATTGTTTCAGAATTTCTTCCATAAGTTGAATTTTCAACAAAAATAATGCTTTTGGTTGATAATTATGATTTGTTTATAATCTTTAAAAAATTATAATAATTATCTTTGAGGCGAATTTGAATTACAATAAATGGATACTACAACTCCCATATTTTCTAAAAACGATAATCTGAAGTTCTTTAGAACACTAAACTCTAGAGTGAACAACTATTTCAAAGAAAACAATCTAGATAGAACCGGAAACTGGAAATTACATCTGAAAACAGTTGTAATGTTCTCTATTTTCTTAACACCTTACTTTATTTTATTAGCTTTAGATATGCCATTTTGGATTTATCTTTTGCTTAATGTCGTTATCGGAATCGGAATGGCCGGAGTGGGAATGAATGTGATGCACGATGGAAATCACGGCGCTTACTCTTCTAAATCCTGGGTAAATAAATTTATGGGCGGAAGCATTTATATTTTGGCCGGAAATGTTTACAATTGGCAGGTACAACACAATGTTTTACACCATACGTATACTAATATTTTGGGTCATGATGAAGACTTAGAAGCAGGAAGAATTATGCGTTTTACCAAAGAAGCCAAATGGTATAAATTACATAAATTTCAGCATTTATATTCTGTTTTCTTGTACGGATTATTAACCTTCAATTGGGCAATCACGACTGATTTCCTTCAAATGAAACGCTACTTAAAAAGAAATTTATCTTATGGCGAATTCAAAAAACCTTCTATTCGCTGGACAACTTTAATTATCACTAAAGTTATTTATTTTTCTATTTGGATAGTTACGCCGATGGTTATGGGAATCACATGGTGGAAAGTAGTTCTAGGGTTTTTAGTAATGCATTATACTGCCGGTGTTATCCTCAGCGTGGTTTTCCAATTAGCTCACGTTGTTGAAGAAACCGAAAATCCAATTCCGGATGACAATGGTGAAATCGAAAATACATGGGCAATTCACCAATTATTTACTACTGCGAATTTTGCTCCAAAAAACTGGTTGGTAAACTATTATACGGGCGGCTTAAATCACCAAGTAGAACATCATTTATTCCCGAATATTAGCCATGTTCACTACGGTAAAATTGCCGAAATTGTAAAGCAAACTGCTGCAGAATGCGAACTTCCTTATTACGAATTCAAAACAACCAGAGCTGCAATTATTTCGCACTTCAGGCATTTGAAGGAACTGGGAAGACAACCACAATTTACCTAATTTATAACAAAAGACGCCTTTATTGGCGTTTCTTTATTTAACATAATTAACAATACACAATGAGTATTTTATCAGACAGAATTAATAATTTATCTACATCACAAACTCTGGCAATGGCAGCATTGGCAAGAGAATTAAAAGCACAAGGAAAAGACATCATCAGTTTAAGTTTGGGTGAACCCGATTTCAACACGCCTGATTTTATCAAAGAAGCGGCTAAAAAAGCAA
>JAYTGH010000580.1:0-3413 GCA_043733645.1 Flavobacterium sp.
TGGTGTTATGATTTCGAATTCGGTTCCTTCGATAGCCGCATCGATTTCGTGCAGGATGAATTCTAAGTAGCTCGTAATTTGATTTCTTTTTCTGATCAATTTTTCCATTCCAACTTCGGCAAACAGTTCGACTGAAGCCAAATAGGGTGCTAAGGACAAAATCGGTAAATTACTTACCTGCCAACCATCAGCACCTACGATTGGGTCAAATGTTGGTTCCATCAAAAAGCGTCTTTCTTTATTTTGTGCCCACCAACCGCCAAATCTTGCTAAGTCTTTATTGGCATGATGTTTCTCATGAATAAAACAACCCGAAGCATTTCCGGGTCCAGAGTTCATGTATTTATAGGAGCACCAGGCAGCAAAATCGATATTCCAGTCGTGCAAATCTAAATGGATGTTTCCAGCTGCATGTGCCAAGTCAAAACCAACCATTGCTCCTGCTTTGTGACCCGCTTCGGCAATAGCTTTCATGTCGAAAACTTGTCCCGTGTAATAGTTAACGCCGCCCATTAACACCAAAGCTAATTCATCGCCAACTTCATTTATTTTGGCTAAAACATCTTCTAAACGAATGTTGTGTTCGCCTTCTCTTCTTTTAATTTCTACTAATGCCTCTTCGGTTTTATAACCATGAAAATGGACTTGACTTTGAAACATATATTGATCCGAAGGAAATGCTTTTTCTTCGCAGATGATTTTGTAACGTTTTGTTGTTGGGCGATAAAACGACACCATCAGCAAATGCAAATTTACCGTCAAAGTATTCATTACCGTAACTTCAGAAGGTTTTGCTCCAACTAATTTACTCAACGGATTGGCAAATCGTTCGTGATAATCCCACCAAGGTTTTTGGGCATAGAAATGTCCTTCGACCGCTAGATTTGACCAATCATTCATTACCTCATCAACATATTGTTTGGTGCGTTTTGGTTGTAGTCCCAAAGAATTTCCGGTAAAGTAAATTACATTTTTGCCATTGTGTTGCGGAAATAGAAATTCGTTGCGATAGTGTTGCAATTCGTCTTGGGAATCGAGTTGTTGCGCAAATTCGCGTGTATTTTGGAAAGTCATTGTTGTTGTTTAGATTGTGTTGTAAAAGTATTGAAAAAAAAATTATTTCACAGAGATGCACAGAGAAACTCATAGATTCAATCAATCTTGTCATTCCGAGGAACGAGAAATCTCGGTATAAATGATTAATAAAAAGAGATTCCTCGTTCCTCGGAATGACAATAGTAGGTTTTTGCGCTGACGATTGAATCTAGCCCCGATGGGAGCAGTTACCGTGTAACGCGGACAGCGGGAATATGGTTTAAAAAATGCTCAAAAGTTTGGCTCATAAAAAAATCCCAACATTGCTGCCGGGATTAGATTGCTTTGCCACGTTTCTCGCAACTCCTCGCAATGACGATTAGATAATCAACATTGCGTCTCCATAAGAATAGAAACGGTATTTTTCTTTGATTGCTTCTTCGTAGGCTTTTTTCATCAAGTCATGACCGCAAAATGCTGAAACCATCATCAATAGTGTTGATTTTGGTGTGTGGAAATTAGTTACCATACAATCGGCGATGCTGAAATCATGCGGCGGGAAAATGAATTTATTTGTCCAGCCTGTAAACGGATTTAAGGTTCTTTGTGATGAAACTGAACTTTCGATGGCACGCATTGAAGTCGTTCCGATGCAACAAATTTTGCTCTTTCTTACCTTGGCGCTGTTTACAATATCGCAGGCTTCCTGTGCTATAATTAACTCTTCTGAATCCATTTTGTGTTTTGACAAATCTTCAACTTCTACCGGATTGAATGTTCCCAAACCAACGTGTAGCGTAACTTCGGCAAAGTTGATTCCTTTGATTTCCAATTTCTTTAACAGATGTTTGGAAAAGTGCAAACCAGCAGTTGGAGCGGCTACGGCACCTTCTTCTTTGGCATAAATTGTTTGGTAACGTTCCGCATCTTCTTCGGTTACTTCGCGGTTTATGTATTTTGGAATTGGAGTTTCTCCCAATTCTGTTAATTTTCTTCTGAATTCTTCATACGAACCGTCGTATAAGAAACGCAAGGTTCTTCCACGAGATGTAGTGTTATCAATAACCTCAGCTACTAATGAATCATCATCTCCAAAATAAAGTTTATTTCCAATTCTGATTTTACGAGCTGGATCGACTAAAACATCCCAAAGGCGTTGTTCTGCATTTAATTCTCTTAATAAGAAAACTTCAATACGTGCTCCGGTTTTTTCTTTGTTTCCGTACATACGAGCCGGAAAAACTTTGGTGTTATTCAAAATCATTACATCGCCATCAACAAAATAATCGATAATGTCTTTGAATTGTTTGTGTTCGATAGTTTTTGTTTTTCTGTTGACAACCATTAATCTGGCTTCGTCTCTGTTTTCTGCTGGATATTCAGCTAATAATTCGGCTGGAAGATTGAACTGGAAATGAGATAATTTCATTTAAAAGAGTTTATGTGTTTATGAGTTTAAAAGTTTAAGCTTAAACCTTACTTTTCAAACGTGTGCAAATATACTATCGTGAGATAGCGAATGTCAAGTGTTTTGGTGTTTATTTTTTTATTAAGTTGCTGACCCGAGCATTAATGCGAATTGTATGGAGCGTAGAATAAAAAATTACTTAGTTGCCGGTACCTTATTACATGCTTTCTTACTGCATTTTATACGAATTCCGCCTGCTTATTTAGTACCTCTGAGATAACTCTTTGATAAATGTAATACGACATATATACGACACAACTACGACACAACCACGACACAATTACGACATAACTATGGATGTAGTATTTTTTAAATACAGGGATTATATAGATTAGGAATGAATGAACCGTTATATATTGATAATTTGAAAACCGATGGATTTTAAGTCTTCCCAAAAAGCAGGATATGATTTTGAGACTACTTCGGCTTCTTCGATTATGATGTCGGTTTTTAGTGCTAATGGTGCAAATGCCATTGCCATTCGGTGGTCTTGGTAGGTTTTGATGGCCTCTCCCCCAACCCCTCTCCAAAGGAGAGGGGAGCTAGGAGAAAGTGTTAAACTATCATCTGTAATGGAAACTTTTGCGCCGAGTTTTTCTAATTCGGTTTTTAAAGCCAATAACCTATCTGTTTCTTTTATTTTTAATGTATGTAAGCCTGTTAAATGGCAACCCAATCCTAATCCGAAGCAAGTCACGGCTATGGTTTGCGCGATGTCGGGAGAGGAGTTTAATTGACAATTGATAGTTGATAATTGATAATTAATCACTTTTTTGAGTTGAATTTTATTATTTTCAAAAGTCGTTTCTACACCGAATTCTTTATAGATTTCTGCTAAAACCGAGTCGCCTTGCAGGCTATTTTTTTTATAGCTTGATAATGTGATTTTGGTTCCGATTGCTGAAAGCGC
>JAYTGH010000581.1:0-9244 GCA_043733645.1 Flavobacterium sp.
AGGGTTTCAATTATTCCTGTAAACATTATGGTTTTATTTTACTAAATTTGCACTTCAAAATTAGCAATAAATAACTAGTACTTCTTATGAAAAAAGCAGAAAATATAATCGTCGGAATTTCAATAGGAGATTTAAACGGTATTGGAAGCGAAGTAGTTCTTAAGACTTTTGATGACCCAAGAATGTTAGAACTTTGCACGCCAGTAATTTTTGCGAACGTAAAAGTGATGTCTTTTATTAAAAAAGCATTAGAATTAGAGACACCACTTCATGGGATTGACCAAATAGATCAAATAGTTATCGGAAAAGTAAATGTTCTCAATATATGGCGTGAAGGTATTGATTTGAATTTTGGAACAAATGATCCGGCTGTTGGGAAATATGCTGTCAAATCATTTGTTGCCGCTACAAAAGCTTTGAAAGAAAATCAAATAGATGTTCTGGTTACAGCACCAATTAACAAATACAACATACAATCGGAAGAATTTAAGTTTCCGGGACACACGGATTATTTAGACAAAGAGTTAGAAGGAAACGCATTGATGCTAATGGTTCAGGATAATTTAAGAGTTGGTTTATTAACCGATCATATTCCTGTAAATGATGTAGCAAAACATTTAACCGAAAAATTAATAGTTCAAAAAATAGAAACCGTAAAACAAGCATTGATACAAGATTTTGGAATCAATAAACCAAAAATTGCAGTTTTAGCATTGAATCCACACGCTGGAGACAATGGTGTAATTGGGAAAGAAGATGATGAGATAGTAAAGCCGGCCATAAAAAAACTATTTGAAAAAGGAACACTTGTTTTTGGACCTTTTGCCGCTGATGGTTTTTTTGGTAGCAGCCAATATGAAAAATACGATGCCGTTGTGGCAACTTACCACGACCAAGGATTGATTCCGTTTAAAACTTTGTCCTTTGGGAACGGCGTAAATTATACTGCAGGCTTGAATAAAATCAGAACTTCTCCCGATCATGGAACGGCTTATGAAATTGCTGGAAAAGGAATTGCTGATTATAATTCGTTTAAAGAAGCTGTTTACACCGCTATTGACATCTATAATTCGAGAAATCAATACCTGGAAATCAGCAAAAATCCTATGAAAACAAAGGAAAAGCAGTTATAAACAAAAAAATGTTTATAACGCTTTTGGAATTGCAATAATTTTATATCTTTGCACTCCCGATTTAGGGTTCAAATTGTTGTTTAGATGAAAAGTACGAATGAATATTTAATTCCTTTCATAGGGTTAAAAATAGGGAAGCATCACTTTGAATATACTATCGAGAAAAAGTTCTTTGACGAATTTAGTTTTGATGAATTTGAAAACTGTGCCGTAAAAGTAAATGTTGTTTTAGAAAAAAAAGCAACAATGCTGGAAGTCAGTTTCGCACACAAAGGAACAGTCAACGTTCCGTGTGATTTAACAGGAGAACAATTTGACTTGCCTATTAAAGGAAAAATTAAAGTTGTAGTCCAGTTTGGTGACGAATTCAACAATGATAATGATGAATTGTTAATTCTGCCTCATGGTGAACATCAAATAGATTTGGCACAATATATTTATGAAATGATTGTACTTTCTATTCCTCAAAAAAGGGTTCATCCGGGAGTTAAAGATGGAACTTTGCAAACAGAGGCATTGAAAAAATTAAATGAATTGCAGGTTAAAGACATAGAAGAAGTAAAAAAAGAAGAAGAAATTGACCCGCGTTGGGACAAATTAAAACAACTATTAACGGATAAATAATATAGTAAAATGGCACATCCTAAGAGAAAAATCTCCAAAACGAGAAGAGACAAAAGAAGAACACATTATAAAGCAACTGTTGCTCAAATCGCAACTTGCCCAATAACTGGTGAAGCACATTTATACCACAGAGCTTACTGGCATGAGGGTAAAATGTATTACAGAGGACAAGTAGTTATTGACAAATCAGTAGCTGTTGCATAACTAAAGTTTTTTACAAAACTAACTCTCACTTTGTGGGAGTTTTTTGTTTTTAAGAAATTTAACAAATATCCCATCCTAAAATACCCTAGGTATAATTTTTTTTTGTAATTTCAACAACTTTTCAAATTTAAAAACTGAAAAGAAAAACATCCTATTTATGAATAAAATTACAGCCGCAATAACCGCAGTTGGAGCATATATTCCAGAATTTGTACTCTCAAATCAAGTCCTAGAATCAATGGTAGAAACCAATGATGAATGGATAACTACCCGCACAGGAATTAAAGAAAGAAGACTTTTAAAAGAAAAAGGAAAAGGAACTTCCTTCATGGCAATAAAAGCAGCGCAAGA
Organism: Flavobacterium sp.; assembly: GCA_043733645.1. Classification (GTDB taxonomy): domain Bacteria; phylum Bacteroidota; class Bacteroidia; order Flavobacteriales; family Flavobacteriaceae; genus Flavobacterium. The sequence continues at coordinate 2,313 of JAYTGH010000581.1, forward strand.
TTTAATTTCTAAATCGAAAATCAATCCTGAAGAAATAGATTTAGTTATCATGGCAACGACTACGCCGGATATGCCTGTCGCTGCAACAGGAGTTTATGTTGCAACACAAATAGGCGCGGTTAATGCCTTTGCATACGACTTACAAGCAGCTTGTTCAAGTTTTTTATACGGAATGTCAAATGCTGCTGCCTATATAGAATCGGGTAGATATAAAAAAGTGCTTTTAATTGGTGCCGATAAAATGTCTTCTATTATTGATTATACCGATAGAGCAACTTGCATTATCTTTGGAGATGGTGCCGGAGCGGTTTTATTTGAACCTAACTTTGAAGGTCTTGGTTTGCAAGATGAGTTTTTGAAAAGCGATGGCATTGGTAGAGAATATCTGAAAATTGATGCTGGTGGTTCTATTCTTCCTGCATCAAAAGAAACCGTTGAAAACAGACAACATTATGTTTTTCAGGATGGGAAAACAGTTTTCAAATATGCTGTTTCGGGAATGGCTGATGTGAGTGAGAAAATTATGGAACGTAATAACTTAACCAAAGACGATGTGAACTGGTTAATTGCGCATCAGGCGAATAAAAGAATCATTGATGCTACAGCAAGCAGAATGGGACTTGACGAAGAAAAAGTATTGGTAAATATCCAAAAATATGGCAATACTACTTCAGCAACACTACCTTTGTTATTGAGTGATTTTGAAGATAAATTTAAAAAAGGCGATAATTTAATTTTTGCAGCATTTGGTGGCGGATTCACTTGGGGTTCTATCTACTTGAAATGGGCATACTAACACTCGAGGCGCAGCCGAACTGTTTGGAGCGCAGCGGAAAAAAACAATAAACTAACTAAAAACACTAACCATGGATTTAAAAGAAATTCAAAACCTAATCAAATTTGTATCCAATTCTGGAGTTGCAGAAGTAAAGCTGGAAACAGGAGAAATAAAAATTACTATTAGAACTACATTAGAAGGAAACTCACCAGATATTACTTATGTGCAACAAGCACCGATGCAACAAAATATGCAAGTGCCTGCTGCTGCACCTCTTGCTGCTACACCAACTGCTCCAGTTGCCGCTGCTGATGACAATTCAAAATACGTTACTATAAAATCTCCAATGATTGGAACATTCTACCGCAAACCATCACCTGACAAACCTACATTTGTTGAGGTTGGAAGCACTATAGGAAAAGGTGATGTTCTATGTGTTGTAGAAGCCATGAAATTGTTTAACGAAATCGAAGCAGAAATTTCAGGGAAAATCGTCAAAATTCTAGTTGATGATATGTCACCAGTTGAGTTTGACCAACCATTATTCTTAGTTGATCCATCATAATTTAGATTACTAGATTACTAGATTACTAGATTATTAGATTTTTAAAACTTCTAATAATCCAATATAAGAGCGTCAGTAAACTGGCGAAGCAATCTAACAATCCAACAATCAAATTGTCTAACAATCTAATCTAAAAAGATGTTTAAAAAAATATTAATTGCCAATAGAGGAGAAATTGCACTTCGTGTAATTAGAACCTGTAAGGAGATGGGGATTAAAACCGTTGCCGTTTACTCTACCGCCGATGCTGAAAGTTTGCACGTAAAATTTGCAGATGAAGCCGTTTGTATCGGTCCTCCGCCAAGTAATCTTTCTTATTTAAAGATGTCCAATATTATTGCCGCTGCAGAAATTACAAATGCAGATGCAATTCATCCCGGATATGGTTTCCTTTCTGAAAACTCTAAATTTTCTAAAATTTGTCAGGAACATGGAATCAAATTTATTGGTGCTTCGCCAGAAATGATTGATAGAATGGGAGATAAGGCATCTGCAAAAGCTACTATGAAAGCGGCTGGAGTTCCATGTGTTCCAGGTTCTGAAGGATTGTTAGAATCTTTCGAAGAGGCTCAAAAACTTTCCAAAGAAATGGGTTATCCAGTAATGTTGAAAGCAACTGCTGGTGGTGGTGGAAAAGGAATGCGAGCTGTTTGGAAAGAAGATGAATTATTAAAAGCTTGGGAAGGCGCACGTCAGGAATCGGCTGCGGCTTTCGGGAATGACGGAATGTATTTAGAGAAACTGATTGAAGAACCAAGACATATCGAAATCCAAGTTGTTGGAGATTCTTATGGAAAAGCGTGTCACTTATCAGAAAGAGATTGCTCAGTACAACGTCGTCACCAAAAATTAACAGAAGAAACTCCTTCTCCATTTATGACTGACGAATTGCGTCATAAGATGGGTGAAGCTGCAGTTAAAGCTGCAGAATTTATCAAATATGAAGGTGCAGGAACCGTTGAGTTCCTTGTAGATAAGCATAGAAATTTCTATTTCATGGAAATGAATACGCGTATCCAAGTTGAACACCCAATTACGGAGCAGGTTATTGATTATGATTTAATTCGTGAGCAGATTTTAGTAGCTGCCGGTGTGCCAATTTCTGGTAAAAATTATTTGCCACAATTGCATTCAATTGAATGTCGTATCAATGCGGAAGATCCTTATAATGACTTCAGACCTTCACCAGGAAAAATCACGGTTTTGCATGCGCCAGGTGGTCATGGAGTGCGTTTAGATACGCACGTTTACGCAGGATATACCATTCCGCCAAACTATGATTCGATGATTGCTAAGTTGATTACAACGGCTCAAACCAGAGAAGAAGCTATCAACAAAATGAAGCGAGCTTTAGATGAGTTTTATATCGAAGGAATTAAAACAACGATTCCTTTTCACAGACAACTGATGGATGAACCGGATTATGTAGCCGGAAATTATACCACGAAGTTTATGGAGAGTTTTAAAATGAACGATCCGGAATAAAACAAAAAAACCAACTTGAAGAAGTTGGTTTTTTTGTTTTATTAGGAAGTTATTTTTAACCGAACCGTATCATTTTTTGAAACGAAGCTGATGATATTTTAAAAACACCATGGTCTCTTGTTTAAAACACCATGGTCTTTTTATTAAAACACCATGATGTTTTTGTTATAAGATGAGAAGGGATTGTATAAGCTATAAGGTTAAGTATAAAATAGGGTCTGGATGAATCCAAAAAACCGGAATAACAACTTCTAAAAAACCCAACTTCAAGTTGGGTTTTTTATTTAAGATTATAACGTTTCCTTCAACCATTTGTAAAACTCACGTTGCCAAACGATACCATTTTGAGGTTTTAAAACCCAGTGATTTTCTTCAGGTAAATAAAGCAAACGGCTTTTAATTCCACGAAGTTGTGCTGCTTGAAATGCTTCTTGCCCTTGCCCAATTGGCACTCGGTAATCTTTTCCGCCTTGTACTATAAGAATAGGAGTATTCCATTTATCAACATAGTTGATAGGATTGAATTGGTTGTACGCTTTTTGAGCCACGGCGTTATTTTTATCCCAATAGGGTCCGCCAAAATCCCAGTTGTTAAAGAACACTTCTTCGGTTGTGCCAAACATACTTTGTGTATTGAAAACACCATCGTGAGCAATAAAAGTTTTGAAACGGTTGTTGTGGATTCCGGCTAAATAGAAGACAGAATAGCCACCATAACTGGCACCAACACATCCTAAACGGGCTTTGTCTACATAACTTTCTTTAGATACATCATCAATGGCCGAAAGGTAATCTTCCATTACTTGACCACCCCAATCTTTAGAGATTTGTTCGTTCCAAGCTTGACCGTGACCATACATTCCTCTTCTGTTTGGAGCAACAACAACATAACCTTGTGAAGCCATCAAAGAAAAATTCCAACGGAAAGAATAGAACTGCGTTAATGGAGATTGTGGTCCGCCTTGGCAGTAAAGCAGTGTTGGATATTTTTTAGTTTTATCAAAATTTGGAGGAAGAATTACCCAAACCAACATCTTTTTATTATCTGTTGTGGTTACATATCTTCTTTCGAATTTTGGCATTGCTAATTTAGCATAGAATTGATTATTGGTTTTCGTAAGTTGTGTAAATACTTTTTTCTTTACATTATAAGAATAAATTTCAGCTGCATGATTCATATCAGTTCTTAAAACGATGAGGTTATCACCAGAAATCCCTACGATCTCGTGTGCATCAAAATCGCCATTAGTAACTTGTTTTATAGTCACAGCAATTTTTGTCAGGCCAGGGAAATTAACTTCGAAGACTTGTAGCGTACCGTCAACAGCTGCTGTAAAATAGATTTTTTTACCATCAGCACTCCATTTAAAACTCTCCACTGAACCATCCCAATTGGCGGTCAAATTCATGTTCGTGCCTTTAAAACTGACAATAATATCGTTTTTATCTGCTTCATATCCATCACGTTTCATTTGCAGCCAAGTCAAATCACCACTTGGAGAAAAGACCGAATTCGTATCATAACCTGGATTGTTTTCGGTTAAATTTTTGGTGCTTTTTGTTTCGATATTATATTCATACAAATCGGTGTTAGTTGAGGTAGCATAAGCCGTTCCAAATTTCTTTTTGGAAACATAGATAATGTTTTTACTGTCTGGTGTCCAAATATAATCCTCGTCTCCACCAAAAGGTTTTTGAGGTGAATCATACGGTTCGCCTTTCATGATATCATACGGAGTTACTTTGCTTCCTTTATTTAAAGCAAAAAAAACATGATTATGTGTTCCGTTATTCCAGGTGTCCCAATGACGATAATCTAATCCGTCATAAATTTGTGCTTCCGATTTATCTAATTCAGGATAAAAGTCTTTACCTAAGACCTTTTCGGTTTTAACTTCTTGTGTAGATAAAATGTATTTTCCATCAGGCGAAATGTTTTTGTCAGCCACTAAATCTTTAGTCTGAGTTTCTTGAACTTCCAAAGCATTGCCGCCAGTAACGGGAATAGTATAAAATTTAGAATTCGATTTGTTTTCTGCTACTACCGGTGTTGACACTTTATAGACAATTGATTTTCCGTCTTTGGAAATTCCAATAGCTGATACTCTGCCCAATTCCCATAAAGTTTCTGGTGATAAAACTTGTTGCGCTGATGCTGTTATGCCCATGGTGCTAACGATTAAAAAAAGTATTTTCTTCATTTTATTGATGATTTTTAGAGATGTTAAAAGTAGCAAAATTAATTCAAAAAAAAAGCCACACTTTTCAGTATGGCTTTGTCTTTTTTATAAAAAATTATTCTTTGATAAAACGTTTAGTTGTAGTTGAGGTTCCATCAGAAACTTCTATTAAGAAAGTCCCGGTTTTTAATGAACCAACATAAATACTGTCGTTTTCAATTTTACCATTTCCTAATTCTTGTCCCATCATATTGTAAATTCTATAAGTTGCTGGAGATTCAAGGTTCGTAATGTTTAAAATATCACCTTTTACAGGATTTGGATACAAGTTGAATGAAATTCTAGCAGGAATTGTTTCTTCAATTCTTCCTGTAGCCGTAATGTTAACAGTGTAATCTTCAACTTGACCATAAGAGAAAGTTTCGCATGAAGTTGGTGTTCCGTTGTATTTCATAGAAACTCTCATTCTTGTAGCTCCAAGTAAAGCTGTTGTTGGAATAGTAATCGTTCCAGTAGCCGGAGTTGCTGTAGAAGTTGCTTTAGTAAATACCGTTTCGCCTGCATCGGTAAAGACCCCGTTTTGATTGTAATCAATGAATACGGCATAACCTTCTGAGTAAACAGTGCTTGTCCAATTCGGAGTAATGGTGATAGTATTGGCAGTTCCTCTCACGACATTAGTAGAAAGAGCAGTAAAGTTTTCATAACCAGCCGTTCCTGTTGAAGTATTGCTGATAGTTCCAAAAACCACTTTGCCTATTTTCTCATCTGTGGTTACATTGCCTTGAGAAGTACAATAAGTTAGCGTTGTAGCAGCTAAAGTAGTTACACTAACTGTATTACTAGCCGGAGAAATATTTCCTGCAGCATCTTTTGCAATTACATAGAATGTATAGGCAGTTGAAGCCGTTAATCCTGTTACTGCGTATGTAGTTGTAGTTACATTTGCTTTGAATATGCCACCTTGGTATACATCATAAGAAGTTACACCTACGTTATCTGTAGCGCCAGTCCATGATAATGAAGTACTAGTAGAAGTAGTTCCAGAAGCAGTTAATGTTGGTGCTGTTGGTGCTGTTGTATCAGGACTTAATGTTGTAACTGAAACAGTATTGCTTGCAGCAGAAACATTTCCTGCAGCATCTTTAGCTTTTACAGTGAAAGCATAAGTAGTTGAAGCTGTTAAACCAGTTACAGCATAAGTAGTAGCAGTGGTCGTTGAGCCTGATAAAACACCATCTTTATATACGTCATATCCTGTTACAGCTACGTTATCGGTAGCACCTGTCCAAGATAAGTTAGTAGAAGTTAAAGTTGTTCCGGAAGCAGATAATGTTGCTGCTGTTGGCGCAGTTGTGTCAGCTACCGCAGCTTGTATGTTTACAGTATAATCCTCTACCTGTCCGTAAGAGAAGGTTTCGCAAGCCGTTGGAGTTCCGTTATACTTCATTGAAACACGCATTCTGGTAGCTCCTAATGTAGCAGTAGTTGGAATTGTAAATGTTCCCGTTACAGGAGTAGTTGTAGAAGCTGCTTTGGCAAATACGGTCTCGCCAGCATCAGTAAACACACCATTTTGGTTGTAATCAATAAACACAGCGTATCCTTCAGGGTAAACAGTGCTTGTCCAATTTGGAGTGATGGTAATAGTGTTAGCCGTTCCTGCAGTAACATTAGTTGAAAGCGCTGTAAAATCTTCGTATCCAGCAGTGCCTGTTGAGGTGTTGCTAATTGTTCCGAAAGCTACTTTGCCAATTTTCTCATCTGTAGTCGTAGTTCCTAATGAAGTACAATAGGTTAATGAAGCTACTGACGTAGTTACACTTACCGTATTGCTAGCTGGAGAAACATTTCCTGCAGCATCTTTAGCAATAACATAGAAAGTATAAGTTGTAGAAGCTGTTAAACCAGTTACTGCATAAGT
>JAYTGH010000582.1:0-3396 GCA_043733645.1 Flavobacterium sp.
TTTTTCCTGACGAAGATCTAACCGATCATACACCGATAGATTATTTTCACGACAATATTTTTCTACCGCGTATAATTTCTGCATTTCTTTCAATACATACTCCGAACGTTCTTTGTCGTTATCTAAAGCTTGTTCAAAATAACGCCTGGCATGAGCCATGCAAAGCACATGTGTTATATTCTTTTTATTAAACTGATTATAGACTTCGTAGCCGTCGGTTTGCAAATAACCTATAAAATCTTTTAGTCGCTCGGAAGGACCCTCTCGCCCCCGACTTTCATGATAGTCAAATAGAACCAATCCGCTGTGCACATCTCGATACGTCCAGTACCAACCGCGATGTGTTTTCTTTTTCTTATCTCTGTCTAACACCTGTATTCGTGTTTCATCTGCTTGTAAATAATCGCTCTGAAGAATCTTCTTTACCAAGGCCTCATAGAGTGGCGCAATCAATTCTGCTGCTGTTTTCACCCAATCACTCATCGTAGAAGAAGGAATTTCCATTCCCATGCGCTTGAACATTTCTATCTGACGATAAAGCGGAAGATGATCAACGTATTTTTGAATAATGATCAATGCCAGTACAGATGCACCCACTTTTCCTTTTTCAATAGGTGACGATGGAAGTTCTGCGATCACAACACCCTGCTTATTTTCTTTCGCGTATTTAGGACGGATGATTCTGGTGACAAACAAACTTCCGGGGTCACAATCTAAACGCTCAGTAACTTCTTCACCGATTTTTATCATTCCGCTTACGTCTTCTTTCGGTTCTATTATTTCATCTACTCGCGGTAGATGCTCCGGAAATGGCAAACGGCCTTTGTGATTACTTGTCCCGCTACGTTTCTCGCGCTCATAGGTAATGGTTTCTTTTTTCTTTTCTGTTTGAGCCAGAGGAGGTAAATTAAAACCCAATGCAATCTGGCCACTTGGAACTTCATATCTCTCTGACTTGGAACCAAACTGCGAGCGGAGCAATTGCTCTAACTGATGCTGTAATTTTTGGATTTGTGAACGTTGATATAAATTTTCCTCTCTGAGTTGTTGGTTTTCTAAAAGCAGGTCGGCTGATTGATTCACATCACAAATATAATTTATCTCATAGTAGAAACGGCAATTTCAGAAGATAATTTACTAACAAAATGATGCTCATACCGCATTCTTTTTTTAATTGAAGAAAGAAAAATTCCTTCTAAAATAAATTGCAATTGATGAGCGGAGATTTCAATGGAATTATCTTTTGGCAATTCAAACGTTCCTTTCTCCAATCGTTTACTGTAAATAATAAAACCATCGTTTTGCCAATGAAGTAATTTTATTTTGTTGCGTTGTTTAGAAAGAAAAATAAAAACATCTCCCGAGAGCGGATCTTTTTTCCATTCGTTGCGAACGATACCCGCCAAACCATCATACCCTTTGCGCATATCGCAACCACTTCGATAAATAAAATACCGGTAGCGATCTGAGAATAAAATATTCATTTACTTTATTAACGCTTGAAAATAATCTGCCGGAACGGAATGAAAAAAATCGATCCGTATTCCTTTACTCAAATGCACTTGAGCAAATAAACCGGAAGTTGCTGCCGCCGGAATTTTTACTTCTGTAAATCCCGGAACAGTTTTTTTATCTTTGAAGTGCTTACACCAGGAGACTAAACTATTATAAGTTATTCCTTTTTCCTGGCAGAATTCCTTCCTGCTCATTCCACTATGCTGCCATTGAACAATTAATTCTTCTTTCTCTTGGCGAGTTCGCCAACTTTTCTGTACATTGTTTTGAGTTTCCATAGCGATTTAATTTATCGATACGAATTAACAGAATGAAAAACACTCAGGCAATGTGTGGTTGGTCGGATGGATACGGAGCAGATGGAAAAAAGTGTAGGAATTGGGACAGTAACCCGAGAAACAATTTTAGGAAAAGAGAGTCTAAACTCAAGGCGAATGGTTTGCTATTCGATACCGAGCCACTACTCAAGGACGAGCGATTGAGGCAATATCTGTTATAAAATAGTTTTGTTTATTTAGTAATCGAATTAGTAAAGTCTTACTTATGCATGTCTTAAATAAGATGAAATAATTTTTGATTTGAAAATTAATCGGAAATCTTCGTGTTTTCCATTAAGATTGTTGCCAAGTCTGAAAGATTTAAAATTGGTATTACCAAAGGCCTCCAATTTGCCTGTAGTGATAAATTACTAATAAATGACCTAATATATGGGAATGCAATGGCAATAGAATTTTGATAAAAGAAATCAGGTATTTCTTGAACTGAATTTACTTCCTTAAATTTGAAAATGGCATTAAAGTTTAATGTTACATATTCTCTGTCAAGAATATTTGTATCAGCAACTTTGATTAGTAAATAAAGGTTAAATATTTTTTTCTCCAAATTAAAACTTCCGCTCGGGTCAATACTGATTCCAAGATTAGGTCGTTTTGATTCATCATTCAGAGATTGAAACTGAAAAGAGGAAAACTTAAAGTCTTCAAACGAAAACTGAGCTACAGGTAGGTCGTTCATGCTGCGATATTAGCAAAAAAAAACCCGAATTAATAAATTCGGGAATGTTTTCTTTATCAATATTGAAATATTCTTTGTTTATAGGTTCCTGCGGCCGCATTATCATTGGCGAACAGATTTTTTGATGAGTGAAATCATATTCATCTATTGGCAATAATTTTGCGAAATGGTCCTGAAATTGAACAAAATACTCGTTCAAAGTAGGGCCTTCAAATGCCATTTTATCAATACTATTAATAATAGAATCAATTTCTTTAGCGTCAATTGAATTAAAAATTTGACTTAATGCTAATAAAGATTTGTCTGTCGTTTCCATGATTTTGACTATATTACAATCTAATTTGTTGATTGGTAAATAATCTTCTTACTTTTCAAATATAATACATTTAAATCCAAAAGGCAAATTGCAATTCTTGGTGTTAGGTCCGTAAAATTGGGTTTACCTTCAACGAAATAGTATTTTGTTTGTTTCGTTATTGAATTATCTACTGCCCTTATTACTTTAAAGGGAAACACTTTAGCATCAATTTCGCTCAGTTTCTTTAGAAATTCTATTAATGCTCCAATACTCCAATTTCTATTCCCTGCATATTGTTTCATGACAGTTACCATGAATTTCATGTGTTTTCTATTTCCTACCAAATCAAGGAAGTAATCAGATTTCAACTCCAACTCGCTTTCAATAACGTAGTACTTGTTGTTATATTTCATATTTCCCCACATTTGAGCCATTTCAAGATAATCATCCCAATAGTAGTATCCTTCTCCAAGTGCAAATACCGGCCAAACTGACCACACCAAACCGGAGCAAATTGACCAGTGTTTATGCTGGCGAAGATTGGGCGTTAAAGCTCATTGGATTTGTTT
>JAYTGH010000583.1:0-3390 GCA_043733645.1 Flavobacterium sp.
CGATATTTTCTTCGATTTAGACCACACGCTTTGGGATTTTGATGCGAATTCTATTTTGGCTTTTGACAAAATCTTTTCAGAACATCATCCAACTATTGACACCAATGCCTTTGTTGAAATTTATGCACCTATAAATCAGGCGTGTTGGAAGTTGTATCAGGTTGATAAAATTACACACGAAGAGTTGCGTTATACTCGCTTGCGACAGTCTTTTGATGCTTTGAATTATGCTATTTCTGATGAAGAAATAAATCACATTGCTCATTATTATATAGAGTATATGCCCGATAACAATCAGTTATTTGACGGAGCGATAGAAATTTTAGACTATTTGCAACCAAAATACAATTTGCACATCATTACCAATGGATTTGCCGAAGTTCAGGGAAAGAAAATCACTAAATCGGGTTTGGGAAATTACTTTAAAACCATAACCAATTCGGAAATGGCTGGTGTAAAAAAACCGCATCGGAACATATTTGATTATGCACTATCTTTGGCTAATACTAAAAAAGAAAATGCTATAATGATTGGCGATTGTATCGATGCTGATGTGCGTGGCGCGATAGATTTCGGAATGAAAGCCATTTTGTTTGATGAAAAAGGAATCTATGCTGCAGAAGGGCTACAGACTATAAGTCACTTATTAGAATTAAAAAAAATATTATAAGATGAAAAAGATTGTATTGCTGTTTATTTTAATTTCGAGCTATGCATTTTCGCAAAGTGTTAATGATTATCAATATGTGATTGTACCTGCAAAGTTTGATTTTTCAAGCAAAACTGATCAATACAGACTGAATACATTAACCAAACTATTGCTGCAGAAGTATAACTTTAAAGCTTTTTTGTCAACAGATTCTATTCCGAATGAAATTGCAAATTCAAATTGTAAAAAATTGTATGCCGATTTAGTAAAAGATAACGGGCTTTTAAATGTCAAAATTAAAATAGTGCTTAAGGACTGCAGGGAAAAAGTGGTGTATGAAACAGCTTTTGGAAAAAGTAATGAGAAAGAACTCAATATTGCATATAATCAGGCGCTACGTGAAGCTGCAAAATCATTTGACCAACTGGATTATAAATACAATGGTAAAAATGGGATAGGTCCTGTGACTCCTGCTGTATATAAAACAGAAGATTTGTCGGAGCGAATAGATGAATCTTCATTGGCTATTACAACTTCAAATCCTAAAACATTCTATTTTGCGCAACCAATTGCCAACGGTTATCAGATTGTTGATACTGAGCCAAAAGTGATTATGAAGTTGTATACTACTTCACAAAAAAATGTATTTATTGCAGTAAAAGGCACTATAAATGGTACGGTTATTTCTAAAAACGAACAATGGTTTTTTGAATATTATGACAACGGAAAACTAGTTTCCGAACCTTTAAATCTCAAATTCTAATATCCATATTTATCTTTCCAACGATTCTTTAAAAAAGTACGTAATTCGTTTTCACGAGCATTGTTTCCGGGTTTATAGAAAGCAGTATTTTTGATTTCATCGGGTAAATATTCTTGTTCCGAAAAGTTGTTTTCATAACTATGTGAATATTGATATTCCTCACCATAACCTAATTCTTTCATCAACTTAGTTGGTGCATTTCGCAAATGAATTGGCACCGATAAATCGCCAGTTTGTTTTACCAATTGTTGTGCATCGCCAATAGCCATATAACTTGCATTGCTTTTAGCAGAAGTTGCCAAATAAACCGCACATTGGCTCAGGATAATTCTACTTTCGGGATAACCAATGGTCGAAACTGCCTGAAACGTATTATTCGCCATAATGAAAGCAGTTGGATTGGCATTACCAATATCTTCGCTGGATAGAATTAGCATGCGTCGGGCAATGAACTTCACATCTTCTCCGCCTTCTATCATTCGGGCTAACCAATACACAGCACCATTCGGATCACTACCGCGAATGGATTTAATGAATGCCGACACAATATCGTAATGCTGTTCTCCTGTTTTGTCATACAGAACAGTATTTTGCTGAACTAGTTGTAAAACCTTATCATTAGTGATTGTAATTAGACCTTCAGGGCTTGCATTTACTACTAGTTCAAAAATATTTAATAGCTTTCGTCCGTCGCCGCCGGAAAGTCTTAGTAGCGCTTCGGTTTCTTTCAGCTTTATTTTTTTGGAAGCCATAAATGTGTCTTCTTTCATCGCCCGTTTTAATAAAGCCAATAAATCGTCTTTAGAAAACGGATTCAAAACATACACCTGACAACGTGACAAAAGTGCCGGTATCACTTCAAAACTTGGGTTTTCGGTTGTGGCACCAATCAGTGTTATCCAACCTTTTTCGACTGCCGCTAAAAGTGAATCTTGTTGCGATTTGCTAAATCGGTGAATCTCATCAATAAACAGAATTGGATTTTTTGCTGTGAATAAGCCACCGCTAAGTTTGGCTTTTTCAATTACCTCACGAATAGCAGCCACGCCACTATTGATGGCGCTTAACTCATAAAACGGACGATTACTTTGCTTGGCAATAATCTGTGCCAAAGTTGTTTTTCCGGTTCCCGGTGAACCCCAAAATATCATGGACGGAATTATGCCACGAGCAATTTGTTGGGTCAACGAACCGTTTTCACCAACAAGGTGAAGCTGACTAATATAATCGGCTAATCGCTGTGGTCTGATACGTTCGGCAAGTGGTGCTTCCATGTGGTAAAAATACAGTTTTTTTATTTTTTTAGGAGCGAATGGTTCGGGATTTATCGAGAAACGCAATTCCCGCTATTCGTTTCAATCTGTCATTGCGAGGAACAAAGCAATCTCATCATGATTGCCTTTCGCAATGTCAGGATTTCCACTACTATCGGGGCTAGATAGATAACATTTCTTTCCCGAAACCTTCCCGATAGGTAGCGGCAGCCTTTCGGGAAGACCCGAAACCTCCAATCTAGGTAGCGACAACCCTTCGGGAAGACCCGAAACCTCCAAACTAGGTAGCGGCGAACTTTCGGGAAGACCCGAAACCTTCCTGCTAGGTATCGGCAAACTTTTGGGGAAGCTTTGGTTTAAACTGACAAATTAGCATTACTTTTAGTTTGGCTATGTTTTTGACAACAGGTTAAAAATTAAAGAAAAACTATGAACGATTATCATCATTTTAAGTTTACACCTTCGGTTTGGTTATTCCCTTCTTTATTGTTGGGATTTATATGGGCAGTTTTCTTATTCGAAAATAGTTTTAATGTCGATTTGACTTCACACGGAATATTACCAAGAACCGTTTCGGGTTTGCAAGGCGTAATTTTTAGTCCGTTTCTTCATAGTGATTTGAACCATATTGCCAATAATTCGATTCCGTTATTTATACTAACTACGGCGCTGATTTATTTTTATAGAGATGTATCACTAAAAAT
>JAYTGH010000584.1:0-9193 GCA_043733645.1 Flavobacterium sp.
GGGCGCTGCGAAACCTGCAAAGGCGAAGGTTCAATTAATGTAGAAATGGTTTTTATGGCCGATGTTTCTTTACCATGCGAAACCTGTGGCGGAAAACGTTTCAAAAAAGAGGTGTTAGAAGTAGCTTTTGAAGGCAAAAACATTGATGACATTCTAACAATGACTATTGATGATGCCATTGCCTTTTTTGCTGAAAACAAACTGACAAAAATCACTCAAAAATTACAACCATTACAAGATGTTGGTTTGGGATATGTACAATTAGGACAATCCTCTTCTACCCTTTCGGGCGGCGAAGCACAACGTATTAAATTGGCTTCCTTTTTAGTAAAAGGCGTTACCAAAGAAAAAGCATTATTTGTTTTTGACGAACCAACCACAGGCTTGCATTTTCACGACATCAAAAAACTATTAGCATCATTCGATGCCTTAATTGAAAAAGGACACTCTATCATTGTCATTGAGCACAATCTGGATTTGATAAAATGCGCGGATTGGATTATTGATTTAGGTCCGGAAGGTGGCGAAAACGGTGGACAACTTCTAGCCGTAGGAACACCGGAAGACATTGTGAAAAACAAAAAATCCGTTACAGGATATTATCTTAAGGATAAACTGTGAAAGTGGGAAGATGGATGCTTGAAGTTGGAAGATGGAACGAGCTACCTGCCAGCCGGTAGGCTGGTTGAGTCAAACGGTGTTATGCCCAGTTTATTTTAATCTGGCTCGAATATTACCTATAGTATTTGTAATATTTGTTTCTAAAAGTTGAATCCCTTTAGGTGTATATTCATAAACAATACATCTCAAATGACGAAGGTCAAAAGGAACATCCTCAATATTTTGTGTTATCAGGATTACTTCTTTTCCCACGGTATGCGCAATTCCTGTTTCGTAGAATACATTTGGATTTCGCCCTGTTAACTCTGAAATGATTATTGATGCTTCATTTATACTTTTCCAAATATCTTCTATTATTGGTTTATTATCATATATGTTGTCAGCTCGAAAACATTTTATATTTTCAATTTTTTCAACAGTTGGTTTAATATGGTCATGGAAAATTGTATTAAAAGGTTCACTAAAAGGAGATAACATAAAAATAAATTTTTCATTTATTAAAAATTCTCTTCCATGGAAAATTGGTTTTAGTCTAACCACTTTACTTAATTTTTCTATTGTTAGTAATTCATTATTTAGATACTCTTCAGCAATTTCTTTAGCTTTTCTTTCTTTTTCGTCATCACTTAATTCAAGATAATCTTTAGGAAAAGCAATACCGAAGGCTTCATAATACATTAAATCTCTTTCTACAATAAAAATTGAGTTCTGTATGTTGAGATTTTTATCTTGTAAGTCAATAAACTTGATGTTTGGCATTCCACCAACATTTTGATTAGTTGCAACAATATGTATTTCACTGATTGTCGCAATAATTGTATAGTTAATAGGATGTAAAAGTTTTACCGATTTTGGTGGTATAGATTTTTGACGACTCTGTTCTCGAATTTCTTTGTCAAGAAAATTCAAAATTTTATTAACTTTTTCCTGAATTTGTTTGTCAAGGTTTCCACCAACCATTGCGGCACCTGTATTAAATGGCATATTTGTCTTTTATAATGTTCTTAAATTGGGCATAACTTATTTATATACGCAACACAATAGCGCATTATCTCTCAAATATACTCATTATTTATAACAGCCCGCCTATTTTTTTCCTACAAAAACCGAAACAGTCTTATGCTGCTGAAAATAGTTTTTTAGCCTTCGGGAGCACCAGTAAATACAGGGGCTACAAACCGTCCGCTTCTTTCGTTCGTTTCGTCCGCTTGTTTCGTTCGGTTCGTCCGCATGAATTAAAAGTTTCGTCCGTATGTTTTTTTTGGTTCGTCCTTATGGGTTCTATTTTTGTAAGAATTCAATAAGGCAAAAGTCAAAAGTCGAAAGTCGAAGTTGGAGGTTTGCTTCGCTAATTCGCTTACGCATTAAACAAAAAAGCGAGCCAAATAGCCCGCCTTTTATTTATATTGCCCTAAAGAAAAACAGGCAATTACTCTACAATAATTTTTTTGGTGATTTTCTTAGTTGGCGTTTGTAAAATAGCAAGGTAAATTCCTTTTGACAAACCATCCAAAGAAACTGATTCAATCAAATGTGCATTTTGGATTTCTTTTTTTAATACTACTTTCCCTTGAACATCAACCATTGAAAACGAATAATTAGCTTCTTCAATTGTACCCATATTTATATTCATGGTATCTTTTGCCGGACTCGGATAAAAGCTTACTTGACTATCATTTTGAAATTGGTCGTTTCCCAAAGCCGAAGTCGCTGCTACAGCAAAATGCATTGTAGCCCCAATTGTAGCTTTGGCAACTTTATAATTATAAACCGGATCCATATAGATTAACAAATCGGTATTAGTATGTTTATGAGTTGTTTCATGGGTTTCAAAAAGCCCGGTAATGATTTCGTTATTACTTTGAAATGACATATAATCTGAAGCGTAAGCATAAGACAAAAGAGTGTTTAGTGGAGAATACAATCCGACACAAGTAATCAATTCGTCGGTAATAATACTTGATTGCGCATTGTTTGTTGAAGGCGAATTATTAGTATCTCTTTCGCAAGTTATCGTATCATTAGTCAAACCGGCAACACCGCCAACTTCGTCTAAATTTAAAACCAAACGGATATCCATTTTTGGAGTAGTTCCGTTTACAACAGCACTTACATAATGTTTGCTACCATATAAACCATCTTCTTCTCCACTAAAATTGATGAATTTAATAGAATATTCTGTTGGAATGTTCCGTAACAATCGGGCGGTTTCTAAAATAGAAACTAAACCGCTTCCATTATCATTAGTTCCGGTACCACCGATAGAATCGTAATGGCCGCAAACAATTACATACGTATTTGGGTAAACAGTACCAATTTTGGTAACGATAAGGTTTTTACAAGTAGCGGTAGACCCTGTATACGTATAATCATCTTCCGTGATTTGATTTGCCGTATAACCAAATTCTAAATATTTGTTTTTTAGCCAGTTATAGGTATTCTCTAAAGAAGTTGTACCTCTCCTTTTTAATCCTAATGCTTCATAGGCAGTTAAATTGTTGGTAATATTTGCCTGAGAACACTGCTCAACTATTGAACCATAATAAGGAATATATTCCTGACTGAAGCCTTTGGTGGCTAATAGCAATAAGAAAAATGAAAGTAGTAGTTTTTTCATTGATAATGTTATAATGACTGTTGGTTTATAATTGTAAATCTGCAACAAATGTACTAAAAAAACAATGCGCTTATTACTTACCCATAATAATTTAATTGGGAATAAAATCAGTTAATTAATTTTTAAATTACTGGATATCTATTAGTTACTTTATATTAATCAAACCTTAAGAATTCTGTTTGGCGTTTTGGCACACCAATTGAAATGTCCTAATCGACAACAGAATTTGTTCGAAAAAGCTGAATCCTGAAGTTTCGGGAGAAAGAGCAAAATTATTAACTCAAATTTGAATGATTATGAAAAAAATTACCCTTTTAGTAGCTAGCATTTTACTGGTTGGAAGTGTAGCGAATGCATCAGAAATAATCAAAAAAACTGGTGAAGAAAAAAGAACGAGATTTAGCTTTGATGAGCCAATCTCATTTACTGAACGAGGAATTGAGTTTTTCGTTTTTCCAAATGGAGAATTTGATTTTAACACTCGTCCGGATGACAGTCAAGGCGACTATTTTTATAAAGGCGCTGGGAAAAGAGAAAACGGTCAAGAAAGAGGCCCTATGAATTATGGCACTCAAATAGAACATGATAGTTTTGGTAGGGTAAGACGAATTGGTAACACGTTTATCAATTATGACAGCAGAGATAGGGTAAATCGTATTGGAAGTGTTTATATCAGATACAACAGAACTGCTTTAACTCAAATTGGTGGAATGCGAATAATTTACAACCGTTATGGTGATATAATTGATACTGTTGGAAACATTAAAAGTTTTAGTGGATATGCTTACAACTACAACAATCATTATAATGATGATGACAATTATACAGCATCAAACTATAATGATAGCGATTACTACTATTACAAATCTGATGGTACAAAAGCTAAAATGGAAGACAAAAAATAAGTTATGGTTAGATTGATTGGTTAGGTTTTGATGAAAAAAATCCCGCAAAGTTGAAAAACGATGCGGGGTTTTTGATTTTATATAAATAGCAAATTAATGACTTCCTTCCGAATCCATTTCTATGGCATCAACATCAATGTTTTGCTTTTTCAGAATACCTTTTACCAAAAAGGCGAACAAAGTCAGATAAGCAAAACAAACAACCGTTACAACATAGGAATGATGAATTCCAATAATGTCAGATAATTTTCCTTGTATTGGGGGAATAATTCCTCCACCTAAAATCATCATAATCAAGAATGCCGAGCCTTGAGAAGTATATTTTCCTAATCCAATGATAGACAAACTAAAAATAGCAGGCCACATAATACTACATGCCAAGCCTCCCGCAAGGAAAGCATAGATAGCAACAGTTCCCGATGTACACAAACCAACTATCATTGCTAACATTCCAAAAACTCCAAAAATAATTAAGGTTCTGGCTGGTTTATCTTTACTCAAAAAGAAAGCGCCAATTTGGATAAGCACACAGAAAACATAGTAATACAAGGGCTTCATATCTTTTCCCGAAAGAATATTAACGCCCAAGATAATTCCAAAAGCTATCAACGGAATAATTATCAATGCGATAGTTTTTTTAGTTCCTTTTAAGTTAAAAACACTGATCGCTCCAGCCCAACGACCAATCATCAAACTTCCCCAATACATCGAAACATAAGGAGAAATCTCAGAAGACAATAACCCGCCAAATTCCTTAAGATTAAGCAAACTTCCCAAATTACTTCCAATGGCAACTTCTACTCCAACATAAGTAAAAATAGCAATCATACCAAGTATCAATTGTGGATATTGCATGGCACCCCAGCCTTCCGATTTTTTTTGTGCTGATGAATAAGAAAATAACAAACCTCCAATAACAACCAATAATGCCCCAAACAACCATTTCATCCGGTATTGTTCCAATGGCATTTTGATAGTGGCAATCTCATCTGTTTGAGGCTTGATTTGCAATTTTAACACATCCACTTTTTCCTCAATGCCTGTAATGGCATATGCTTTTTCCTCGTCAGAAAGTTTACTGTCATGCTTTGCAGTCACTATTTGATCATCTAATTTCCCAATGGATTTCGTAGTGGGTTCAATGTTTTTTTCTATGGCAACAATTTGTTTGGCTTCTGCCGATTTATAACTCGCAAACACTGGACTAAACATCACAATCAATAATCCAGTCATGACTATAAGTGTTTTTAAAGCCTTGTTAGCTTTTGGTATTGGCTCATTAGCTATTCCTTCAGGCACTTTTTTGGAAAAGAAAAATAAGGCCGCAGCGGCAATAAATAGCAATCCAACTCCAACATACAGTATAACGACTTTATTTAATGCTAAATGTTTTATCTGATCGTCAGATACCGAAGCTGCAGTTCCGAATAATGCCAAAGCCACTACAATAGGACCAATAGTCGTTCCAAATGAATTGATTCCACCGCCAAGATTCACCCGACTTGCCCCTGTTTTTGGGTCGCCCAATAAAATCGCAAACGGATTGGCTGCTGTTTGTTGCAACGAAAATCCAAGTGCTACGATAAATAATCCTACTAACATTCCGGCATACAAATTGGCTTCAACGGCTATAATCATCGCTCCTGCTCCGAGTGCGGAAAACAACAATCCGTAGACTATACTTTTCTTGTAACCCCATTTTCCAACAATGTCTTTTCCGCCGCTGTTTCCAAAAGCAAAAAGCAATAAAGCTCCAACATAATATGCGGTATAAAAAGCAAAATCGACCAACTGAGACTGAAACTGATCTAAAGAAAAATAACTTTTACAAAAAGGAATAAAAATACTGTTCCCAGCTGCTATAAAACCCCAAAAGAAAAAAACGGTAATCAGGGTGTAAAGCGCAGGATAATTGGTTTTGGTTGTATTCATAAATATTGATTGGTTTATAGTTTATCTTATTGACATATTTTTTAATGGTATAAAAGTAATGGCAGTACCGCCACCTTTGGCCAAATGTAATTTAATTTTTGATTTGGCTGTTACTGCTACATGTCTTATTGCATAGGATTTTGGATTTTTCTGCCAATCAGCATCTGGTCCGTCTTCGTAAATAATGGCTATGTATTTTTCATCTGGTGAAAGGAAATTTAACTTTATTTCTGTGTCTCTTGAATTTTCATCAGTGATAGCTCCGAGAAACCATTTCTCCGAATGCTTATCTTTTCTGGCAACGGTAAGATAATCTCCTGGCTCTGCTTCTAAATATTTGCTGTCCTGCCAATCAACTGCAACATCCTTTATAAATTGAAAAGCATCTGAATATCGTTCGTAAT
Source organism: Flavobacterium sp. (assembly GCA_043733645.1). Taxonomy (GTDB): domain Bacteria; phylum Bacteroidota; class Bacteroidia; order Flavobacteriales; family Flavobacteriaceae; genus Flavobacterium. The sequence continues at coordinate 6,480 of JAYTGH010000584.1, forward strand.
TTTCGGGTAAATCGGCTGCCATTTGCAACGGAGAATACATGGTTACATAGAGTGCCAATTGTTTCGCCAAAGTCGTATGCACTTGCTCCGTTTTCTTTGGGTCGTAAAAACTCATCTTGATTTCAAAAATGCCGGGCGTATAATCCATTGGTCCGCCAAGTAATCTGGTAAACGGCAAAATGGTTTCGTGCATTGGCGGATTTCCGGTGCTCCAAGCATTGAACTCAGTTCCTCTTGCAGCTTCTGCCGCTATATAATTTGGATACGTTCTGCTGTACCCTGTTGGTCTTGAACTTTCGTGCGAGTCCACCATCAATTTATTTTCTGCCATTCGTTGCGCAACATAGTTAAAATGATTCACCATTGTTTGTCCATCGTGAAATTCGCCACGGGGAATAATTCTTCCCACATAACCTGTTTTCACTGCTGGATAACCATACTTTTTCATCAAATCCATTGCTCTGTCTAAATGCCTTTCATAATTAGCAACCGAACCCGAAGTCTCATGGTGCATAATCATTTTGATTCCTTTTGATTTGGCATAATCGTTAACAGCTTGCAAATCGAAATCAGGATATGGAGTTGTAAAATCAAACACGTTCTCTTTCCAATTGCCAAACCAGTCTTCCCAACCAACATCCCAACCTTCAACCAGAACGCCATCAAAGCCATTTTTGGCAGCAAAATCAATATAGTGCTTGGTGTTTTCAGTTGTGGCTCCGTGTTTTCCTGAAGGCATTAATAGACCGTCAGCCGCATTTTGTGCATTTTGGGTACCCGCATAATCCCAAGTTGATCTTCCCACATGCATTTCCCACCAAACGCCAACATATTTCATTGGTTTTATCCACGAAGTGTCTTCTATTTTGGACGGTTCATTTAGATTTAAAATCATTTTAGAACTCACAATATCGCGCGCATCATCACTAACCATAATGGTTCGCCAAGGCGAAACACAAGGCGTTTGCAAATAGGCTTTATCACCAATAGCATTCGGAACTAAATGTGATTTTAGTTTAAATTCGTTTGGCAACAAATCCAAATGCATCACCGGATAATTTACCACAGCCGCTTCAAAAATATTAAGATACAAACCATTGGCCGATTTCATCATTAATGGTGATTGAATAACATATTTTCCTGCTATGCTTTTTAAATTGATACCATTATTTTTATCGATATTATCCGTGTTAACCTCTGAAAGTTTAGATTCCGTATAAGGATATTCTTGACTGTCAAAATCACCTGGTAACCAAAACGTTTTGTGATCGCCGGTTAAGTTAAACTCTGAAGCCTCATCAGTGATGATGAAATAATTTAAGTTAGATTGCTTTGGAAAATCATAACGAAAGGCAACGCCTTCATCAAAAACCCTGAAAATGATATTTATCTTTCTCACGGTTAGCGGCTGGGATAGTGCAATAGTCAATTCGTTGTAGTTGTTTTTAATATGGGATTGTTCGCCTAAAACAGGCTCCCAGGTTTCATTAACTTTTATTTGCTTTATGCTGTCTATTAGAAAGTTAGTATCTAAATCACGAGCTGCTTTTAGCTTTATACCCATATAACTTTTAAGTACAACTGGTTTGTTTTTATACGAAATCTGATACGTTGGCTTTCCTTCTGACAAAGTGAAAGTCAATGTAATATTTTTCGATGGTGATTGAATACTTTGCGAGTGAATCTGCAACCCTAAAAACAATAAACCAACGTATACTATAGTTTTCATGAAATAATTTTTTCTAAATATACTAACTTTTTAAAAATAAAAAATCCCGAACGAGTCGGGATTATTATATAGTTATTAACCTAAATGTTTGCTACTAACTGTGAACACCATTTCCTTCAACATAATCCTGAAGATAAGCAAATCGTTCTGTTAACTTTCCGTTTTCAGTGATTTTGGCACGTCGTAAAATTCCATCTTTATCATTGTTGAAAAAAGCCGGAATAACATGCTCCATAAACATTTCGCCAAAACCTTCACTCGCATCTTTTGGCAATTCACAAGGCAAATTATCAACAGCCATAACCATTATTGAACCCGGATGCGTATAAGGAACTTCTTTGTTTTCGATTGGCAAATAACCATAAAACGGCTCAGCAATTGTTGAAGATCTGGTGGTACAGGCAATTGGTCCATCAATATCGCAGGAAATATCGGCAACAACTTTTATTTTACAATCTGATGCCTTAAGCATATCGAGAGTAAGAATATCCGGTGAGCCATTTCCATGAAAATGCCCAGCCATAAAAACATCTGCAACTTTAGAAAAACGTTCAAAGTTGGAAGTGTATGCTTCTGGGTTTTTATAGAAATCATTGTTATCATCAGCTACTTTTCCATCAATTCGTTTGTTATAATCAAAAACATCAATTTGAGTGTAAACAGCCTCTGAATATATTTTGTTTAAGAAATCATCAGATGAAACCTGTTTTAGTTTCATGCCATCAAGGATTTCCTTTGCTCCCATTCCAACTTTACCATGACCAGTCAAAACAATTTTGATGTTTGGTAAAATTTGCCTTTTTAGTCGAATAATTAAATCCTCTTTAGTTTGTAAAGTCTCAGCTTTAGCCAAGTTGAACAAATCATATTTTATTCCGAATGCTCTGAAACCATTGTATGCTCCAACAATTCCGGCATAACGACCAAAACCGATTAATCTTCTGTTAGTGGCATCAACGATAGTTTCATGGTCATATAATTCGAT
>JAYTGH010000585.1:0-3386 GCA_043733645.1 Flavobacterium sp.
AAAGGTGGTACTTCTGCAAGAGGTCACAAAGGAGCTAAGTCTCGTTCTGGTTATTCTAAAAAGATTGGTTTTGAAGGAGGTCAGATGCCACTTCAAAGACGTGTGCCTAAGTTTGGTTTCACAAACGTTAATCGTAAAGAATATCAAGGAGTAAATCTTGACAATCTTCAATTATTAGTTGATAACGGAATTGTTACCGATACTGTAGATTTTACAGTATTTGTTGAAAACCGTTTAGCTACTAAAAATGAAATGGTTAAAATTCTTGGAAGAGGAGAATTAAAAGCAAAATTAAAAGTAACAGCCCACAAATTTACGGCTACTGCAAAAGCTGCGATTGAAGCTGCTGGTGGAGAAGCTGTAACACTATAATTGTTAGAACAATGAAGAAATTTTTTGAATCATTAAGTAATGTTTGGAAAATAGAAGAACTAAAAAATAGAATCACGCTAACGTTGCTTCTATTATTAGTATATCGATTTGGTGCTCACGTTACGCTTCCGGGTATTGATGCTACACAATTGCATAGCTTGGCGGGTCAAACAAATAAAGGTATTGGATCAATACTTGACATGTTTACCGGTGGAGCTTTCTCAAAAGCGTCAGTATTTGCTTTAGGTATCATGCCATACATTTCTGCTTCAATTGTTGTTCAGTTAATGGGGATCGCTATTCCTTATCTGCAAAAATTACAGAAAGACGGTGAAAGTGGTAGAAAGAAGTTAAATCAAATTACAAGATGGTTGACCATTGCTATTACCTTAGTTCAAGGTCCGGGTTATATCTATAACTTATACAGAACTTTACCTAGTAGTGCATTCCTTTTAGGATTTGATTCGTTCTCTTTCTTATTTTCATCTGTTTTAATTTTGACTACAGGTACTATTTTCGCCATGTGGTTAGGTGAAAAAATTACAGATAAAGGAATTGGGAATGGTATTTCATTATTAATTATGGTGGGTATTCTTGCTAGATTGCCACAAGCATTAATTCAAGAATTTACGTCAAAAATGACGGGTCAAACTATTGGTGGACCAATGTTGTTAGTAATTGAAGTTATTGTTTGGTTATTGGTAATTATTGCCTGTGTACTATTAGTTATGGCAGTTAGAAAAATTCCGGTACAGTACGCGCGTCGTACGACAACAGGAGATTTTGAACAAGATATGATGGGTGGAAACAGACAATGGATTCCATTAAAACTAAATTCTGCCGGAGTAATGCCAATCATTTTTGCTCAGGCAATTATGTTTATACCGGCTGCAGTTGCAGGTCTTTCAAAATCTGAAACATCGCAATCAATCGCTGGAACATTCAGTAATATGTTTGGTTTTTGGTATTGTTTAGTATTTGGTTCGCTGATTGTAATTTTTACATTCTTTTACACGGCAATTACTGTCCCAACAAATAAAATGGCTGATGATTTAAAAAGAAGCGGCGGATTCATTCCTGGTGTTAAACCTGGACTTGAAACAGCGGATTTCTTAGATAGAATCATGTCTCTAATAACATTCCCTGGCTCATTATTTCTTGCTTTGATAGCTGTGTTCCCAGCAATTGTCGTAGGCTTTGGTGTGCAACAATCTTGGGCAATGTTCTATGGTGGAACTTCACTTATTATTATGGTTGGAGTTGCAATTGACACTATCCAACAAGTAAATTCTTATTTGTTGAATAAACACTATGATGGATTGATGAAAAGTGGTAAAAATAGAAAAGCAGTAGCTTAGTTTTTATGGCAAAACAATCAGCAATAGAACAAGACGGATCAATAATTGAAGCATTGTCAAATGCAATGTTCCGTGTGGAGTTAGAAAACGGACATGTTGTAATTGCTCATATTTCTGGAAAAATGCGTATGCATTACATTAAATTGTTACCTGGTGACAAAGTAAAGTTAGAAATGAGTCCTTACGATTTGTCAAAAGCAAGAATTACTTATAGATATTAAAAAGCAATAAGCAATAAGCAGTAAGCAATAAGCACTAAATCTTATCGCCTAAAGCTTAAAGCCTAAAGCCTAAAGCAAATTAAGATGAAAGTAAGAACATCAGTTAAAAAAAGAAGTGCCGAGTGCAAGATTGTACGAAGAAAAGGCAGATTATACGTAATCAACAAAAAGAATCCTAGATTTAAACAAAGACAAGGATAGTTATGGCAAGAATAGCAGGGGTAGATATACCTAAAAACAAAAGAGGAGTTATCGCTTTAACCTACATCTTCGGAGTTGGTAAAAGTAGAGCTATTGAGATTTTAGAAAAAGCTCAAGTAAGCCAAGATACAAAAGTTCAAGATTGGAATGATGACGAAATCGGAGCAATCCGTGATGCGGTATCATATTACAAAATTGAAGGGGAGCTTCGTTCAGAAGTTTCACTACACATCAAACGTCTAATGGATATTGGATGTTATAGAGGAATCCGTCACAGATCTGGTCTTCCATTAAGAGGACAAAGAACTAAGAACAACTCTAGAACAAGAAAAGGGAAAAGAAAAACTGTTGCTAACAAGAAAAAAGCAACTAAATAATAAGTAATATGGCTAAAGCAACAACAAAAAAACGTAAAGTTATCGTTGAATCAACAGGTGAAGCTCATATTAGTGCAACCTTTAACAACATCATCATTTCTTTGACTAACAAAAAAGGTGAGGTTATTTCTTGGTCTTCAGCAGGTAAAATGGGTTTCAGAGGTTCTAAAAAGAATACTCCGTATGCAGCTCAAATGGCAGCAGAAGATTGCGGTAAAGTAGCATTGGAAGCTGGACTTAAAAAAGTAAAAGTATATGTAAAAGGACCGGGTAACGGACGTGAGTCTGCTATCAGATCTATACATAATTCAGGAATTGAAGTAACAGAAATCATTGACGTTACACCAATGCCCCACAACGGATGTCGTCCTCCTAAAAGACGTAGAGTATAATTATAGTATAATCAAGATAGAGTAAAGGTTATCGAAGGATTCGACCTGAATTCATAACCTCTGTCTTAAAACAATTTAAAATGGCAAGATATACTGGTCCAAGTACAAGAATCGCCCGTAAATTCGGAGAAGCGATATTCGGAGAAGACAAAGCCTTCGAAAAAAGAAATTATCCACCTGGACAACACGGGATGGCTAAAAAGAGAGGTAAAAAATCTGAGTACGCTGTCCAATTGATGGAAAAGCAAAAAGCTAAATATTCTTATGGAATTTTAGAAAAGCAATTCAGAAATTTATTCGAAAAAGCAGCAGCTTCTAAAGGTGTAACAGGTGAAATCCTTTTACAATTATGCGAAGCTAGATTAGATAACGTAGTTTTCAGAATGGGAATTGCCCCATCAAGAAGAGCAGCTCGTCAAATCGTTTCTCACCGTCACGTTACTGTGAATGGGGAATTGGTTAACA
>JAYTGH010000586.1:0-3384 GCA_043733645.1 Flavobacterium sp.
GCAAAAGTTTGTTGCAATTCAGCGTTTTGTCTTTGAATTTCTGGTTGTTGTGGAGTTTGTCTTGGAAAATCAAGCTCAACAAGAACCACATTATCCTTTGCCCATTTTGTAAATTCTGGCGTTAGAAAAACTTCTTTTTGCAAACGTTTACACCAACCGCACCAATCACTTCCTGTGAAAAATAAAAACAATGGTTTTTTAGATTTTTTTGAAATTTCTACGGCCTTGTTCATATCCGTTTGCCAAGTTAATTCTTGCGCTTGTATTGTTAACGATCCTAAGATTAGGAATAAAGTAATTGCAATTTTTTTCATTTTCTTATTGTATTTAATTATATATTCTTAGTGTTGTCAAAAACAATGCCGAAATTTAAGTATTTTATTTTACTTCTTGCATTAATTTTTTCACAAAAGGTGAAATTAGGATTAAAATTAGTCCTGCGATAAGAGCATAAATTGCAAGTTGATAATATCCGTGAGTATAACCTTCTAGTTTTGTCGGCAATGATGCATTTTCATCTGGAGAAGACATTCCTGCGCCTAATAAACCAGCTGCATATTGCCCATAAGCACTGGCTAAAAACCACATTCCCATCATCATTCCGGACAATCTTTTTGGAGATAATTTAGTCATGATTGACAATCCGATTGGCGACAAGCACAACTCACCAAAAGTGATTACAAAATAAGCAAGTGTAAAGATGTTAAGCGAAGTCAATCCTTTTGTATCAGCAAAGAATTTTGTGTAATAAAACACATAAAATGCTAATGCTAAAAATAAAAACCCTAATCCAAATTTAATAACAGTATTTGGTTCTACTTTCTTTTTTGCCATGGCTAACCAAACCAATCCAAGAATTGGGCTGAATATGATAACAAACAAAGAATTAGCTGTGTTGTTTATGATATTTGGGTTAGAATCAAAACCTAATAGATTATGATGCACATTATCTTTTGCAAATAATGCCAACGAGCCACCACTTTGTTCAAAAAATGCCCAAAATATTACCGAAAACAATATAAATACAAAAGCAGCTATTAGTTTTCGTTGCGCTTTGGCATCCTTCTCTATATAGGTTTCATAAAGAAAATAAAGGATTGCCAAAGGTCCGATAGTATACATAAAATAGTCTGTATAATCGGTGTTTTTGATCATGATAAAAATAAACGGAATGCTTACTAAAGCACCAATGTAGACGATAATTTCCTTCGTGGTTCTTTTAGTTTTAGGTAAATGTAAAATTGGAGAATCGCCAATTGGCCCTAAAGATTTTTTTGTAAATACAAATGTCACTAAGCCTATAAACATTACAACCGCTGCCGATAAAAAGGCATAACTCCAGCCATAGTCTTTACTTGTCCCTAGGTAAACGCAAACTGCACCACCTAATAAAGCACCAATATTAATTCCGGAATAAAACAATCCGAAACCAGCATCTCTTCTTGGATCTCCTTCTTTATAGAGATGACCTACCATAGAAGAAATATTTGGTTTAAAAAATCCTGTTCCGATAATAGATAAGGTTATTCCCAAATAGAAAAAATTTTGTGGAGAAAAGGCAATCAACAAATTTCCAATTATCATCACAACACCTCCAAAAAGGAGCGATTTTTTAAAACCCAATATTTTGTCTGCGAAAATTCCACCTAAAAAAGTAAAGGCGTATACAAATGCCTGAATGGCTCCGTATTTAAGATTTGCATCTTTATCAGACAATGCCAATCCGAGTAACTTGTCTGCCATAAAGATGGTTAAAACACCACGCATTCCATAGAAACAAAAGCGTTCCCACATTTCTACAGTAAACAAATACCATAATTGTTTTGGATATTTTCCTTCGAAGTTTTGAATTTGTTCTAAAGTAATTTCTTTTTCCATAAATAGTAAAATTAAAAACCTCCAAGGTGTCTTGGAGGTTTGAAAGATATAAAAATATTTTTAAACTGATTATCTATTCTCAACTGATAAATCAACACCTTCAACATGGTCAGTATCCATCATTTTCTGCAACCAGGAACTTAAAACAAACAGAATTATTGAAGCCGTACCGGTCATAATAATAAACACCATAAAGAATTCGTATAAATTGGTAATTTGAAATCCAACAATTGAAGGATAAACTGTAGGTTCTGTTGTGGCTTCGCCTCCCGCTGTTGGGGGAATTAAGGCGCTTAATGTTCCGGCAAATTTATTGGCTGCGGCATTTCCTAAAAACCAAGTCCCCATTAAAAGTGATGATAAACGAAGAGGAGCCAATTTTGAAACCATTGATAATCCAATTGGTGACAGGCATAATTCTCCCATAGTATGAATGACGTATAAAGCAATCAACCACCACATAGAAACTTTATCTTCTATTCCTAATCCTTTTACGGCAATAGCTATAACAATGTATCCTAAGGCAACCAACGCCAGACCTATTGCCATTTTCTTTGGCGATGATGGTTCTAATTTTCTAATGTATAAAAAGCCCCAGATTATTGTAAATATTGGTGCTAAAGCAATTACTGCCAATGGATTTACTGATTGAAAATAAGAGGCTGGCATTTCCCAACCAAAAAGTGTTCTTTCGGTTTGTCTGTCTGCAAATAAGGTTAATGAAGCTCCTGCTTGTTCGAATGCTCCCCAAAAAAAGATAACGAAAAACACTAAAATCAAGATTACAACTATTCTTTTTAATTCAAATGATTTTAAACTCTTATCTGTTAAAATCAAGATTGGCATTAAAATCATTGCGCCATAAATAAAATAGCTGATAATATCAACATCGCTATTGAACATTTGCTTAAAATTCAACATAAAGAAAATTATACCAATTGAACCAATAATTGTAGCAATACTTTTTACATCAAGTTTTTTAACCGGAAGCCCTATTTCTTTTCCCTCTTCAGAAATTAAATATTTCTTTTGATACACTATAAAAACAGCTAATCCTATCAACATACCTATACAGGCTGCCAAGAATCCCCATTTGAAATCCATTGAACCACAAACTAATGGTGAAAAGAAAGCACCAAGGTTAATTCCCATATAGAAAATGGTGAAAGCACTGTCTATTCTTCTGTCATTGGCAGGATATAATTGTCCAACCATTGTTGAAATATTTGGCTTAAAGAAACCATTACCAATAATAATTACCGTTAATCCCAACCACATGATAGAAACACCGCCATGAGCACCTGCTGATGCACTTAAAAACATACAGAATTGCCCTAAGGCCATTAAGAGTCCACCAATGATAATACTTCTTCTGTTTCCGAGAAATTTATCACAAAGATACCCTCCTAAAAGTGGCGTTAAATAAACTAATCCGGTATAACTTCCATAAATTTGAGAGGCGTCGGCATCTTTCATTAATAATATTTTAGTCATAAAGAGAATGAA
>JAYTGH010000587.1:0-3380 GCA_043733645.1 Flavobacterium sp.
AAGCCTACAATGAGTTTGATAAATTAGCTCAATTGGCTAAAAAGAATTATCCAAAATCAATGCTTGCTGATTATGAAATGGGTCAGATGTATGAAAAAACTGGTGAGAACGCAAAAGCTGTTAAATCGTACATGATCGCTTTTCAACGCGAAGAAATAGGTGATTTAACGAAAGACATGATGATGGAAAGAGCAGACGAATTGAAAAAATCACTGCCTAAAAAAGGAAAGCCAGGAAAGAACGAACCTGCTATAGAAGAAACACCACAACCAGCCGAAGCAACTCCAACGGATACGCCACCAACTGACACACCAACAGAAGAGAAAAAGAAAGAATAATGTCTAAAGTAAAAACTACTTTTTTTTGTCAAAATTGCGGCGCTCAATATGTCAAATGGCAAGGTCAATGCAACTCGTGCAAAGAATGGAATACCATTGCCGAAGAGATTATTCAAAAGGAAGAAAAAGCAAGTTGGAAACCGTCAAGTACAGAATCTAAAAGGGTTTCAAAACCACTTCGTATAAAAGAAATCGATTCCACACAAGAAGTGCGAATGGACAGTACTGATGGCGAATTAAATCGCGTGCTTGGCGGCGGAATCGTTCCGGGTTCATTAATCCTTTTGGGTGGAGAACCAGGCATCGGGAAAAGTACATTGCTACTGCAGATTTCTTTAAAATTACCTTATAAAACCTTATATGTTTCTGGTGAAGAAAGTCAGAAGCAAATCAAAATGCGCGCAGAACGTATCAATCCAAATAGTGACAATTGCTATATTTTAACCGAAACCAAAACCCAAAATATCTTTCGGCATATTGTAGAAACGGAACCCGATATTGTCATTATCGACTCAATACAAACATTACACACCGATTATATTGAATCAACTGCTGGAAGCATTTCTCAAATTAGAGAAACTACAGCAGAGCTTATAAAATTTGCCAAAGAAACCAATATTCCGGTTATTTTGATTGGTCATATTACCAAAGACGGAAACATTGCGGGCCCAAAAATTTTGGAACATATGGTTGATACCGTGCTGCAATTTGAAGGTGACAGAAATCATGTCTATCGAATTCTGCGTTCTCTAAAAAACCGTTTTGGTTCTACTGCCGAATTGGGAATTTATGAAATGCAGGGTTCTGGCTTGCGCGAAGTTTCTAATCCATCCGAAATTTTAATTTCGCACCGCGAAGAAGAACTTTCGGGAACAGCCATTGCTTCGACTCTAGAAGGAATGCGACCGTTGATGATAGAAATCCAAGCTTTGGTTTCGACCGCAGTTTATGGTACGCCGCAGCGTAGTACGACAGGTTATAATGCCAAACGACTCAATATGATTTTGGCCGTATTAGAAAAACGTGCCGGTTTCCGTCTCGGAACCAAAGATGTTTTCCTGAATGTAACCGGCGGAATTTCTGTTGATGATCCGGCAATTGACTTGGCTGTTGTTGCTGCAATTTTGTCTTCCAATGAAGATATTGCTGTTGGTAAAGATGTTTGTTTTGCCGGCGAAGTTGGACTTTCCGGCGAGATCCGTCCTATAAACAGAGTTGAGCAACGTATTCAGGAAGCTGAAAAATTAGGATTTTCAACAATTTTTGTTTCTAAATACAATAAAATTGCCACCAAGTTTCCCGGAATAAAAATTGTTTTGGTTTCTAAAATTGAAGAAGTTGTCGAGCAATTGTTTGGGTAAGTTATAAATAATAATCCTATAACTCTTTACTTAAATTATATAAATACAAAATGTATTTATATACTTATATTTGAAGGTTAGGCAAGACAATAAAATCCAAAAATAAACGTTTTAAATAAATAAAATTAACTATTTATGAAAACAAAAACCTTACTTCTATTGTCCTTATTTACGATTTTAATTTCCTGTTCCAAACAAAATCAATTCAGCCAATTTGATACGTTTGGCGAAGAAAACCGTTGGCAAAAAGCAGATGCAAAAACATTTGAATTTGATATAACCGATGATGCCCAATTATACAATCTTGTATTCCGTTTTAGTCATGTTTATGGCTATCAGTTTGCTAGTATTCCTTTAAATGTTGTCATTGAAAGTCCCGATGGTAAAAAAGAAGAACTCAAGATAGACGTTTCAATTAAAGATGATTCCGGAAAAGATTTAGGTGAATGTGCCGGCGATATTTGCGACCTTAATTATAAAATTGAAGAAAAAATAAAACTCCAAAAAGGAAACTATAAAATCACCTTTTCGCATAGTTTCGAAGGACCATATCTTCCCAATGTAATCGGAATTGGATTGAATGTTGAAAGCGTAAAATGAAAAAAACAAAACAAAAAGTAATCCTTTCACTCAAAATAATCGGCGTTTTTCTGCTGTTGGGTCTGGTGTTGCTTTTTGCTTTTCGGAATACGATTTTAGACAAGGTTATTCATCGCATTGATGCTAAACTTGACCGCGAATACCAATGTAATTTTACGGTTCAAAAAGCCGAATTTCATGGCTTGACTAATTTAGAATTTCAGCAAATTTCTTTAGTCCCAAAAAATGCTGACACTTTAGTAAGCATAGGCCAATTGAAAACCAGTGTTAGTTTTTGGAAGCTACTTGTTGGCGATATTCGGTTGGGAAAACTGGAAATAAACAATGGGTTTATTCAGTTGGTGAAAACCAAAAACGGTAGCAATTTTGATGCTTTTCTGCATTCCAAAAAAGAGAAAGAGGATAATGCTGAAGTAAATTATGCCAAACTTTTAAACCGCATTTCCTCTAAATTAATGGATTTGGTTCCAACGGATATGCAGGTGAAAGGCTTTGCTTTCAAAATAGATGATAAAGGCAATAAAGTGGTTTTTGATTTTAATGAATTAGCCTTGGCAGATAAAAAACTCACAACTTTAATTCAGGTAACTTCAGATAAGTTTTCACAACAATGGAGCATTAACGGTTTTGCTGATCCAAGAGACAGAAAAGCCGATTTGACTTTTGCCAATACTAAAAATGACACCATTAAGATTCCGTATCTGGACAAGAAATTCAATCTGAAAAGTGGTTTCAAATCCATTCATTTCAATATGGAAAATTTAGCAATGGAAAGTGGCGAATTGCACATCGACGGCTATTCTTCTATTGAAAATTTATTTGTCAATCATGCCAAAATTGCCAGTAAAGATGTGGTAATTAAAAATGCCCGTTTTGATTATCATTGGATAGTTGGAGAACGTTTTATTGCTTTAGACAGCACATCAACAGTACAATTAAACAACATCAAATGCCAACCTTACTTATCTTATACAAATGAAAAAGATAAGGTGTATGCGCTTAAATTGAAAATTCCAAGAATGAAAGCCCAGGATTTTATTAGCTCGTTGCCAACAGGATTATTCCGTCATTTTGAAGGCAT
>JAYTGH010000588.1:0-9168 GCA_043733645.1 Flavobacterium sp.
TGATTTAGTAGAAGTTGCATTTCCGCAAGGAGCATTTCCATACGCAGTCAATGTTAAGGTTACACTACCTGCTAAAATATCGGCAGCACTTGGGTCGTACGTGCAAGTAGTTAATGAATTAGGATTCACAAAAGTACCCGTTCCGCTAGAAGTCCAAGCAATACTAGTTTGATTCGTTGCACTAGAGCCAGCAGTAATATTGACAGCACCTGAAGTAGAACAAGTAGTTATCGTTGTTCCAGCAGTAGCTGTTGGTACGGTATAAATGGTTAGTGTTTTTGTTGAAGTTGCATTAGCACACCCTGCATTAGAAGCCGTTAAAGTTATGGTTACACTTCCTGCAGTTATATCAGCTGCACTAGGAGTATACGTACACGTTGTTAACGAATTAGGGTTAGCAAAAGTACCCGTTCCGCTAGAAGTCCAAGTCACTAAAGTTTGATTGGTTGCACTAGAACCAGTAGTGATATTTACCGCTCCAACAGAAGAGCAAGTACTCATATTTGATCCTGCAACTGCAGTCATTGCTTTACTAATTGTTACTGTTTTAGTAGAGGTAATATTTCCGCAAGGAGCATTTCCATAAGCAGTCAATGTTAATGTTACACTACCTGCAGTAATATCGGCTGCGCTAGGATTGTAAGTACACGTTGTTAATGAATTCGGATTCACAAAAGTACCCGTTCCGCTTGACGTCCAAGTTACACTAGCTTGATTCGTTGCGCTAGACCCTGCAGTAATATTAACTGCTCCAGAAGTTGAACATGTATTTATTGCAGTTCCGGCTACAGAAGTTGGTGTTTGATTTACGGTTACAGTTGCAGTATTGTTACTACTAATTACAGTAGAACAACCCGCTCCTGAAGAAAGATTTGTTATTGTAATATTTGTTAATCCAACATTTAAAGTTGAAGTAGTAAATGTTCCTGTTCCTGGCGCTCCAGCAGTAAAAGTCATTGTTGCTGTATTTCCAGTCGCAGTTGTGGCTCCAGCTAAATCATAAGTAACATTGTATGTACCACTGGTTAATGAAGTTGAACGAAGCGTTACTACAGAGGTTGAAGCTCCACAAAATGGACCTGTTGCTGTTGCAGCAGAAGTCAAAGCATACGTTGGGCATACCCAAGTGAGTACCACTTTGCCATCAGCTCCATTTCCACCCGAAATACTTCCCGAAGCTACATCACCAGAACCACCACCACCCGCACCAGGAATTGTACCAACTGCACCAACTGCACCAGTTGCTCCTCCATTACCACCTTTACCACCACCTGCTGGTGCCGCGGCCGCCGTAATAGTTGACCATGTTACAGCACCAGATGTTCCATTTGCTGCTGTACCAGCTGATGAACCTCCTGGGCCACCATTACCAGTACTATTATTTATACCATAACCTCCGTTTCCTCCGCTAAATTTTGTTGTTCCAACACCACTTGCTGCAGCACCACCGTTTCCACCTATTCCTGCAGCTCCAGCAACTGGTGCTGCTCCTCCAGAACCTCCTTTTGCAAGTAAGATTGCTGTAGTATTAAACCAAGAATCTCCACCGGAAACACCAGTAGTTGTTGTACCACTTCCTCCAGCACCAACTGTTACAGTATAAGTTGAACCTGCTGTTACTGCTAATCCTGTACTTTTACTATATGCGCCACCACCACCACCACCAGCTCCGTCAGCTGTTGTATTATTTCCACCACCACCAGCACCGGCACCCCAAGCCTCAGCTTGAACTGTGGTTACACCGGCAGGAACAATAAAACTAAAAGATCCGTTGCTTGAATACGTTTGTGTGGTTTGTGCGTAAGCTATCGTTGTAAATAAAATTACAATTAGTAGGTTCCATTTTTTTATTAATTTAAGTAATAAATGTTTCATAATTTAGGGACTTATTGATTTATTATTTAAATGAAGATTATCTCCATTCTGTTTTATTTGACCTTACAAAACTAGATATTCTTTCAATATAATCGATAAAAAGTATAAAAAAATCGATGAAATGCACATTAAGATGTTTTTAAAAAGTAAAAAACTTACAAAAAATATTTTTTATGTATTTTTTTGATGAATTGTAAATCAGTGTGTTAAAAAAAGAGGAAGTTTAGATACGATAGGAATAAAGAAAAGGTTTGGAAAATTTCCAAACCTTTTAGTTTTGTAGCGAGAGAGAGATTTGAACTCTCGACCTCAGGGTTATGAATTTCATATTTTATGCAATTCAACCCCTTTATTTTATTGATATGTAGAAAATCGTGTACCGTTTCGTGTACTTGATATTATGCTAAATTAATAAAAATTAATCTAAGTTTAATTATGTTTATTGAAAATAACAAAATGAAAAGTGTGGAGACCGCGAGCCAACTATGAATCACTTAATTATTTTAGATAATTGTGTAATTTTTGTGAGTTAAAAAAGTTCTTGAAATGATCATGTTCTTATAAAAACTATTGTTTAAAGATTTTTTTTGGCTAATACTTTTATCTAGCGGTTTATTTTTCTAATGCAGATTCCTAAAATACTCCCCATAATAAGTGTGGGCAAGAATCCAAAAAACACTATCCAGAAAAAAGGTTTTACATAATAATCAATTGCAGCTTCGCCAATGGTATCTTGACCTAAACCATCAATGCATTTTTGCAAAAAGGCAACGGTTGAACCTGTGAAAATTCCAAAAAGTAAAATTAAAAACAGCCCAATAGCACCTGTTATAACAGCATTAGTTTGACGGACGTTAATATAATAATCCATCCGCTTCCCGATAAATGCCCCTGCAAAATACAAACCCGCTATCCCAATCGCAAAATTCAACAGAAAGTCACCAACCAAGCCTTTCAGATCTTTAAATCCATACATTAGAATTATAATCGAGGCAGCAATCAATAGATTTATTGTGATACAAATTTGAGTTATTTTCACGGCTTTTGTCATGTTTTTTAAACGTATATTTGATTAATAAAACGGTGTTTAGTATATATTTATAATCTCAACTAGAAAGTCAAAGACTTGACGAATTCTTTAAAATCCACCATAGCACAAATAATAACATCAGTGTAAAAAGACCAAAAATGACTGGTAGCAGGAATATTTCGCTCCACACATTTAGTATAGCACTTTGTGGCTTGTTAACTGGATAAATTATTTCTACAGCTTCACCAGGTTTTAGGCGTGAATAGGGTCTGTGCAATGCTGTTTTAATACTTACTGTGAATCCTGTCTCATCTTCAAACGTAACATATACAATCCCCCCTTTTTTATTATAAATTTCTATAGCTCCGAAGGTATCATCCTGCTCATCGACATGACCAATAACCTTAATGCCATTCGCACGCAAATCGATGCCTTCTTTAGTTAGGATATAAGTACCTAAAATGCAACTTGGAATCGCCAACGATAAAATAAAGAGTATAGGAAAACGAACTGGGTTCAGTTGAAAATGAGAAATCATCCAAGGCAACAATCCTAATGGGTCATCATAGGTATGATTGCCATCGATAAGAATAAAGGATATCCAAATCATTAATGTAAAGAGAAAAAAACCAAAAAACAATCCCGCCGGTATCAGTGGCAGCTCCGTCCACGATACAATTTGAGTATCTTTAAGATGAGTCGATCTGTAAACAACTTTTGTTTTATCGCCAATCTTGAAGGGTGATTTAGCCGCGTAGTAGCTTCCTTGTGTTGTAACTTTTTCACCACTTTGAGTGTAAAATTCCACAATCGGAGTGTACAGCATAACGGGATTAAGATTTTTAGATGAGGAAACTCTAGAAGCCAAACCTACAACGGTAGCATCGCTTCTATTACCAGTAAGCATTAGTTTAACCGGACCCATTAAAATAACAATCATAATAGTCAAAAATAGTAGCTCAAAAATGCTAAATAACCATATTACCCCGTGACTTTCCATTTTAGGACTTGTATTTATAATTTCATTTTTATGCTTTAGGGCCCTGCGTTTTGGTTTAGGCATCTATATTATTTTTTCGTATTAACTTTGTTTCCATAGTTGTTGTTACTTCATTTTTTTGTTTCCTATTGTCAAGCATATTAATTTGTAACCGTTGTCAGTTCGCAAAAATTCAAATTGGTTTTGTGTGATGTCCTTTTTGTCTGCGTGAGAAATTATAATTGACATTGTTGGATAAATCCAATCTTTTGATTCGCCACAATTATTAAAGTATTTCTGAAATTCTGCACCTTCGAACATAAATGGATTTAGTTTATCACTTGAAATAAAATAATCAGTTTTAGGCTGTAGGATTTCTAATAATCCGCTTTTTAGCATTGCAAAGTTGTTCTTTATAAGTTTTACTTTATTTGTTTTAGCCCAGCCGTTCTTTGTTTCCCAAGTAATAGTGTCGTAAGAGACACTAAGAAATTTTTTTAAGGTTAAGTTTATTAGTAATTCATTTGCTATCCACTGTTTAAATTCTTTTTCAAAGTCAATAAATGAGTAATAACTACCATCTTTCGCTAAAAATGATTTTCGTGTTGTGTCTGTATGAATTGCCTTTGTCTTTTCAAGTGTGAAAAAATTTAAATTGTTGCCAGGTTTAAAGTTGTCAATAAGTATATTGTTGTTTGTGTCAATAAGAAACTCTTGACCGCCAACCCAACTATAATATTCTGCACCTTCTAAATATTTTTTTTCAGCACCTTTTAATGCTATTATCATTCCGTTTTTAACTCTCGTTAAGTCGTTATAAATGGCAGGAATTACAATATCTCCATTTTTATTAAACATTCCTACTTTGTCTGTTTTGTTGTCTTTAAAACGGATAAAGCCCTCACTTTCGCAGTCTGAACCGTTGTCAAAAATATGTAAACTGTCCCTGCCAACAATTCTACCTTGCTTGGTTAAATAGTAACTGCCCAGTTTACCGTCCTTTTCTTCTGAAACTGCAATTATATTTTCAAATTTAACTGCACTTGTAAAACCTGTAAATTTTGGCTCAATTTTCACCGCATTATTTTTGTCTTTGTACCCTAACAAAGTCGAATCCTTATTCCAAAACGAAGTCCAAGTGTCATTACTTTGTCCAAGTAATGTCAAGCTTGAAATTGTGGTGAAGAATGTCAATATGAATAATTTTATTTTCATTTGTAAGTCGTTTTATAATTACAGCTAAACTATTTTATGACAATGCTTGCTCCCCCTATGATGCTCCCCATCTTGTATAGCAGCAAAGCTGTTAGTGACTTTCGCCTGCTCATCTTCAAATGGGAGCGCACAGTCAAACTGCGTCCGAATCACAACCTCACCAGTTGCAGCGTGGGTATAGCCTATCTTCTTATTGGATTCAATCCTGAAAAGCCCTTCCGATGGTTCATCAGGGCCATTGTCAAACATAAATACTTTATAAAGCACATTTTGATTTCGATCTATCGCGACCAGTCCTAATTTAGGAGTAGCAACTACAGCATAGGATTTAAAGGTATCGGTAAAACACATTTGATATTTCCCCTCGGGAATTACAATCTCGCCTTTTTGGTTTTTAAATCCGTAGGCACCTGATGTGCTGTCTTGAAAAGATAATAGGTAATCGTCTTTCTTTACCGTGTGCTGGCAACAGGACAGTATTATTATCAAAAATAGAATCGCAAATGCTCTCATAATGTTATTTGTCTATAATTTCATAAAATGCTTTCTCAAGGCTCGGGTATTGAAATATATAACTTTTGTTAATCAGCGGTTCGGTAATTATCAAGCGACTTTTCAAATTCGCCTATGCCCATCCTATTCGCCTGTTGAGAAAATATTGAAACCTTAGTTTGGGAATTTATGCATGCCCATTTGTTTTAGAAGCCGTTTTCATTGCTACTGTAATAAAGTATTGTAAATTATAAGCTACGATTATTAACAACTAAAATCAAAAACTTCTCTTTTTTCTCCCCTTGTTTATTACTTGTCATTTCTTTTTTGGTTTATCCGGTACTGGTTGCTCGTATCCAGAGCCAATCTTTTTATTTGGGGGGACATCCATTGGTTTGTCTTTTTTTATTAAATCAGGCATTTCCAATGGTGGCCTTGGTTGGTCATAAATCGAAAACATCACCCCAACATGCACCCCAAACGACCCAAACTTCGTCTCTCTCATTTCCGTCTTTGTCGTTCCGTTCATCATTTGATCAATGTTATATTGTCCATTTTCATCAGGTTCAGGTTCAGGAACAAGAGTGGTTATGCTGCTTTTCACCGTCGGTCCCACAGTATAATTGCCCTCTACCCACATACCAATCTTTTTTGTAAACATATAATTCAACCTCACTTTTGGGGTTATTGCCAAGCCATTGGTTTTGGTTTCGGTTTTACTGAGTAGGGTATAATTATATAGGGTTCCGTCTAAATTTGTTGTTTGCACAGTACTGAACCCTTTGTTGGTCATACTCATATAACCCGCCTCTATCATCTGGCTAACGATGATGCGTTTACCTATAAAAAAATTAACTTGTGGTGCAACGCCAAGTTTAAAACCAGAGTTTTTAGAACTTCCTGAACTTGTTACCGCAACCGTGCTTGATGTTTCGCCGATGACATGAAACGCATTTGGTGCGGCGGGTGCATTATCCTTGTTGCTACTGAAATATTCTCCTCCGCCATTAAACCCGAAAGAGAAGTTTTTCTTTTTGATAACAGAAACAAATACATTGGCATCAAAACCAACGGTATTGGTGGCGTATGCGTCGTCTTTTAGTTTAGTGCTTGGGCTGTTTGAGCCTGCGCCAATGTACACCATGATATCAGGAGGCGGTTCAGCTAGAATAGGTAGAACTATTAAACCCGTTTGTGCAGACAATGCAGAACTAAAAGCCATAAATAAAAATAGAATAATACTTACTTTGAATTTGTTTTTTATTTGTTTCATGTTATTTAAAATTTGTTTGTTATCGTTACAGTAATGCCGACATGGGTTAGCAATTTTTTTTATTGGGTTCTGGACTCCATTTTTTTTATACAGCAGGTTTCCTTTTGTTGGAAGTACTGTGCAAAAAATAATCACAAACAATTTATGAATGCGTGCGAGTTAAAGTTATAGTCATTTGACCCAATCTTTCCTTAGGATTTGATTTTTCATCCACAATGCTTTTAACCTCTACTTCCAAAACCTTTCCTTTTTTCTTTGCAGATATTCCTTTTACTTTCCCTTTTATTTCTTTGTCTGATTGAATTATCAAAGGATAATAAAATTTTCTGAACCGCTCATCTTCTACCTTTCGGTTAACTTCGCTATAATCCATTTCATTTTCATTTATTGAAATTGGAATGGTTATTTCAAACTTTTCCATTCCCAAATGAATATTCGTAGCATTTGTTGAATCATCAGATTTTGATAATTCATCTACCAAATTGAATGATTTTTGGACTTCCCAATGGATTAATAAAATTAATTCGGATAACGTCATTGTTTAAGTATTATACCTGACCAGGTGTTGTTGATGGAAAGGACTCTGTTCTGAATTCAATTCTAACTTCCCCTACAATATCAGCATTCATATTGGCAACAGCAGAAGATTTTTCGTTTACTATTGCAACGCTGAAATTGCTATTGCTATATCCTCCGCTAAGTCGTCCTCCAAATTTTGAAGTTCCACCGCTTACACCTCCAGTTATCCCAAAACTTTTTGCTTTTATATTAAGGTCAGAAGATGCTAAAGATGTTGATTCATTTGCATCAACGTGGAAAGTTAATTTTGTTGCTATCATCCCTTTTTCAACTACTATTTTCTGCATACCTAATTTAAGTATAGTAATTAATAAATTATAATTATCCTCTGCTCCTGTTCTTAGTTTTATTGCAATAATTTTGTCTAAGTTTGTTTTGTTAGTTATTGCTAAAAAGGTACCTGAAGTCAGTGCTGCTGGTAAAGTAGTTGTATCTTCAATTGTTCCTATCGGATCAATTCCTGCTGGAGTTGTTTTATCAAAATCATATCCGTGTAAATCAGCAATAATTGCATTTCGTTTATCATTTACTGCATTAAAATCAACGCCATCAATCTTATAAGAGTCTATTTGCGTGGTAACAGTTGCATTATATACTGGTGTTAAACCTAAAACGTTAATTGCATAGTTTTCACAATTCTTCAGAAGTGATGCACTCGTTGATGGGATGGCGCCACTTCCTCCCAAGCCTAGTGAATCTTGATACTGAGCCAAAGGTTTAGAAACATCTTTTACCAATTCAGCAAATGCTTTTAATTGGTCCATTGATGCCTGTACAATTATATCGTACACATTTTTTACAAGGTCTGTTGTAAACTCAACAAATCCGATATTCTTTAAAGCACCATAAGTTGACTTTAAGGTGCTTTCTATTGATGGTTCTGCCATTTTATTTTCGTCAGTGATTATCGTGCTGACTCCGCACTTTAATTAATTACTCATGAGGATTTTCAGTCCTGTCCGTTTTTTTGAGTGGGTTCTGGTCTCCACTATTTTTGTTTATCAAGTTTTAAAACGCAAAAGTTTAGCTGATACTGCAAACATTTATAGTTCGTCCGAATTGTCTGTGTCATAAATCGAAAACACAACCCCAACATGCACCCCAAATGACCCAAACTTCGTCTCTCTCATTTCCGTATTCGTCGTTCCGTTGGTCATTTGATCAATGTTATATTGTCCATTTTCATCCGGTTCCGGTTCAGGAACAAGAGTGGTTATGCTGCTTTTCACCGTCGGTCCAACGGTATAATTACCCTCAACCCACATTCCTATTTTTTTAGTAAACATATAATTCAGCCTCACTTTTGGGGTTATGGCCAAACCGCTGGTTTTGGTTTCGGGTTTGCTGAGCAGCGTAAAATTGTAAAGCGTTCCGTCTATATTTGTCGTTTGTATAACACTAAATCCTTTGTTGGTCATGCTCATATAACCCAGCTCGATCATCGGGCTGATGATGATGTGTTTGCCCATAAAAAAATTAACTTGGGGTGCGACGCCTATTATAAACCCCCAGTCCACATCTCGACCTGAATCATCATGAATGCTCTCCGCCGTTGATCCTGCCACGTTAAAAGCTACGGGTAAAGTGCCATGGTTCTCTTTGTTGCTGCGGAAATATTCTCCTCCGCCATTAAACCCGAAAGAGAAGTTTTTCTTTTTGATTATTGGCACAAATACATTGGCATTAAAACCAACAGTATTGGTAACGTATGCATCGTCTTTTAGT
>JAYTGH010000589.1:0-3369 GCA_043733645.1 Flavobacterium sp.
TGTTTGTTTGATTACCTATAATCATGAAAAATATATTCGGAATGCTATCGAAGGTGTTTTGATGCAAAAAGTTGATTTTGAATGGGAATTAATTATTGCAGATGACTGTTCTACTGATGGTACACAAGCGATTCTCAATGAATACAAAAATAAGTATCCGGATTTTATAAAATTAATTTTGCAGGAAAAAAATGTGGGTCCAGCCAAAAATCATATTGAGTTAATAACAACGCCAAAATCAAAATATATTGCTCTTTGTGATGGTGATGACTATTGGACTGATCCATTAAAACTTCAAAAGCAAGTTGATTTTTTAGAAACTAATAAAGATTATGTTTTGTGTTTTCATGAAGTAAAAATCTTAAAGCCAGACGGATCTGTTGTTAATGATTTTATCACTAAAGTGCCTGAAAATTATGAGACTATTGAGACTTTGGCAAGGTTAGGAAACTATATTCATACACCAACTGTAGTATATAGAAATATACTATCAAAATTTCCTTTTGAGTTTAAAGTATCACCAATTGGTGATTATTTTATGTATATGATGCTGGCTGAACATGGTAAGTTGAAGTTTATAGATGAAAAAATGGCAATTTATCGTCATAATGTTGGGATCCTATCAGGAAATGATGAGGTTTTGAAATTAAAAAAATGGATTGAATGTTTGATTTTAATATTGTCTAATTGTAAAAATGAAGAAATCAAGAGAATACTTTATGAAAGATGTGAGACTTGCCTTCAGCAAATGTTTAAGTTGGCTTTAAAAGTCAACAATAAAAGTAATTTTAACATTAAAGGAATAGTAAAAAGCCTGAAAAATAGAATGTAGTAAACCCAAATTTCTTATTCTGATTTAATAATAAACAATGAAAAATTCAACTATAAAATCCATAGCAATCTACCTGCCGCAATTTCATCCAATACCGGAGAATGATGCTTGGTGGGGAAAAGGATTTACGGAATGGACAAATGTTACCAAAGCGCAACCACGTTTTGAAGAACATTACCAGCCGCATCTTCCTGCCGATTTAGGGTTTTATGATTTGCGATTAGAAGAAGCGAGATTAGCCCAGGAAACCATGGCAAAAGAATTCGGAATTTATGGTTTTTGCTATTATCACTATTGGTTTAATGGAAAAAAATTACTGAATGAACCAATAGAACAAAAATTAAAAAATCCTAAAGAAGATTTACCATTTATGCTTTGCTGGGCAAATGAAAACTGGACAAGAGCATGGGATGGTTTAGATAGAGAAGTATTGCTGCGTCAGGATTATGATTTTGAAGATGATAAAGAACATATTAGTTATTTATGCGATACTTTTTTTAATGATACAAGATATATCAGACACGAAGGTAAACCTGTTTTCCTTATTTATAGACCCAAACTTTTTGCTGATATTAAAAAAACTATAGAAATTTGGCGAAATGTAGCTGTCGAAAAAGGCATTGGGGAATTGCATATCGGATACATGCAAAGTTGGGGAGTTACTGATGAACCAACTTCAATGGGATTTGATTTCGCTGTTCAATTTCAGCCCAATTTTCCCGTAATAACAAACAACCCTAAATCAATTTTTCAACGATTAAAACATAAATTAGGGTTGAAAAATAAGGCTCCCCAAGATAGAATTTTCAGCTATAAAAAGTTTACGGAAATTCAAATGAAGAAAAAATTCAATCCAGTTGTTTCGCCTTCACTAATACCTATGTGGGACAATAGTGCCAGAAGACAGACAGATGCATTTATATTTACAGATTCAACTCCGGAAGCTTACGGAAACTGGTTGCAACACATAGTTAATAATTATCCATGGAATCTAAATAAAGAAAAATTCTTGTTTATAAATGCCTGGAATGAATGGGCAGAAGGAAATCATATGGAACCATGTCAAAAATGGGGAAAACAATATTTAGAGACTACAAAAAAAGTACTTTCAAAAGTGTAAATGGATAATAAATTACAATTTTTAGCCTATTATTTACCACAATTCCACCCCATTCCCGAAAATGACGAATGGTGGGGAAAAGGCTTTACCGAATGGACAAATGTTGTCAATGCGTATCCATTATTCAAAGATCATTATCAACCAATATTGCCTGCTGATTTAGGATTCTATGATTTGAGAGTCCCAAAAGTTCAGGAAGAGCAAGCCGAATTAGCAAAGAAGTATTGTATTGATGGTTTTATTTATTATCAATATTGGTTTGGAAATGGTAAAATACTATTGGAAAAACCTGCCGAAAATATGTTGAAAAACAAAAAAGTCGCTATCCCTTTTTGTTTTTGCTGGGCAAACGAAACATGGAAAGGAATTTGGCACGGTTTGGATAATCCCAATGTATTAATAGAACAAACATATCAAGGAGAGTCGGGATATTTGGAATATTTCAACTATTTATTGCCATTTTTTAATGATGAACGATATATAAAAGTGGATAACAAACCGATGTTCCATGTTTATAAATTACAAGATATTCCCGATTTATCACTATTTATTGAAACATTCAATAAAATGGCAAAGCAGTCAGGATTTGATGGGATTTATTTAGTCGCAACTATAGCTTCAGATGAATTGGTATTGAATAACCAATTTATTTATGGTAAAGTTGGTCTTGAGATTTTTAATAGTATAAGATACGATCAGTCTTTTGTTTTTTCGAATGAGAGTTTTTTCGGAAAAGTAGAAAGAAAACTATGTACATTACTTAACATTTCTACCGTTAGCAGAACTCCATTTATTGTAGATTATAAAAAAGCAGTCAAACGACTGGAAATAAAATTTCCACACAAAAAATACATTGCCTGCGGTTTTCCTAATTGGGATAATTCTGCCAGAAGCAAGAAGAAATCAATGATTTTTAAAAATGCTACACCAAAATATTGGAAAAATCATTTAAATAAAATTGTAAATGAATACGTGAGACATCCTGAAAACCCTAATTTTGTTGTAATAAAATCATGGAATGAATGGGCAGAAGGTAATTATTTGGAGCCCGATTTAAAATACGGTCATGAATGGCTAAAAGCAGTTCAAGACGTAAAAAATGATTTTAAGAATTTATAATGAAGCCAATTGATATGTTTGTATCTATAATAATTCCTTGCTATAATCAAGCTGAGTTCATTGATGAAACATTATTATCTGTTTTTAATCAACAACATACGCGATGGGAATGCTTGCTGATTGATGATGGAAGTACAGATAATACAGCAGAAATAATCAAAAATTGGGTAGAAAAGGATAATCGATTTTTGTATTACAAAAAAGAAAATAAAGGGGTTAGTGCTGCTAGAAATTTTGGTTTACAGAAAGCTAAAGGTGACTTCATACAGTTTTTAGATTCGGATGATTTATTAGCAGC
>JAYTGH010000590.1:0-3367 GCA_043733645.1 Flavobacterium sp.
GAATTCGGTACAAGACCACGAAACTGTTGATTCTGAAATTCAGATTTTTCAGAATGCGTTAGAGTTTTCGGGCGTGAAAGCACGCGAGATTATGACGCCGAGAACCGAACTCGTTGCGGTAGATTTATACAGTTCGATAGTTGATTTAAGAGCGCTTTTTATAGAAACCGGTTATTCAAAAATATTGGTTTACATCAACACACTTGACGATATTGTGGGTTATGTTCATTCGTTTGAACTCTTCAAAAAACCACGAACCATCAAATCGATTATGATTGCGGTAGAATTTGTTCCTGAAACCATTTTGATAAAAGATGCGATGAATTTGTTGACCAAAAAGCGAAAAAGTGTTGCGGTAATTTTAGATGAATATGGCGGAACTTCGGGCATTGTAACCATTGAAGATATAGTCGAAGAACTTTTTGGTGAAATTGAAGACGAACACGATTCGGATGAAGAATTGATCGAAAATAAAGTTGATGATTCAACTTATGTTTTTTCAACGCGCTTGGATGTTGAGTATTTAAACGAAACTTACAAATTCCACATACCGGAAAACGATTCTTATGAAACTTTGGGTGGATTTATCGTTGATTTTTCGAAAGAAATTCCACAAAAAGGCACTCAAATAACCATCGGAAATTTTCAATTTGTCATCGAAGAAGCGACGAATAAGAAAATCGAATTAGTAAAAATGACCGTATTAGATTAACTTCTGTAAAAAAAAACAAAAAATAGATGAAATTATAACTGTGTGAGTATTATTATTTCACATATAATTGTATTTTCGCAGACTGAATTAAAAATTAACAAAAATAGAAATGGCAGTTTTATCAAAAATTAGAAAACGTTCGGGCTTACTTTTATTAGCGATAGGTTTTGCTTTATTGTCTTTTGTTGTACAAGATTTGTTCACAAAAGGTTTTAAAAGTTTGTCAAAAGACGTAGGAAGCGTAAATGGAAAAGATATTTCTTTTGATGACTTTAGACTAAAAGTAGCAAACGTAGAAAAGAATGCTCAAGGTCAGAACATGACTTCAATGCAAGCTTCAAACCAAGTTTGGAATCAAGAAGTTCAGGTAGCGCTGCTTAATGCTGAGTTCGAAAAATTAGGAATTCGTGTTGGCGAAAAACATATTGTTGAAGCATACAAAGCTGATCCAAATATTGGTTCAAATCAAATGTTTTTAAACGCAGCCGGAAAATTTGACTTAAACAAGTTTAATGATTATTTCACAAAAATTCCAGACGGAGCACAAGTGTTAAAAGAACAAAGAAAAAATGCTGAGTTAAGAGCAAAGTATGATATTTACAATTCTTTAATAAAAGGTGGAATGTATACCACTGAAACCGAAGGGAAATTCAAATACGAAGCAGAATCTAACAAGGTCAGTTTTGATTTTGTAATGGTTCCTTTTTCTTCAATCAAAGACAGCGATGTGAAAGTAACTGATGATGAAATCGTTACTTATATGAAAACGAAAGAGAAAAAATTCAAATCGGAAGAATCACGTGAGTTGGATTATGTTTTAATTGCAGAAAAACCATCAGCACAAGACGAAGCTGAAGTTAAAGGTAAAGTTAATGCTTTATTAACTTCGCATGTTGAATTTAAGGATGGTAAAAACGACACCATTCCAGCTTTCAAATCAGCAAGGGATAACGCTGACTTTGTAAATGCAAATTCTGATATTCCTTTTGACTCAACTTATATTTCAAAACAAGATTTACCGGCGGAACAAGCTGATGCCTTATTTAATTTACCAGTAGGAGAAGTTTATGGACCTTACATGAAGGGTAATTACTATTGTCTTTCAAAAGGATTGGGAAGAAAAGCCGGAGCGAAAGTTAAAGCGAGTCACATCCTAATCAGTTGGGAAGGAACAAAAGTTCCAAACAAAAAAGAGAAAAGAACGAAAGAACAGGCTAAAGCTAAAGCTGAAGGTTTATTAGCTCAAGCTCAGGCAAATCCGGGAATGTTCATGATGTTAGCCATGCAAAATTCTGATGATTCATCGGCACAACAAGGTGGAGATTTAGGCTATTTTGCTCCGGGCCAAATGGTAAAACCATTTAATGATTTTGCTTTCAGTAATCCTGTCGGTAAAATTGGTTTGGTAGAAACCGAATTTGGTTATCATATTATTCAGGTAACTGACAAGCAAGATGCCGTTAAACTAGCAACTGTAGCTCAAAAAATTGAGCCATCTGAAGCTACAAATGATAAAATCTACACCCAAGCAACTAAATTTGAAATGGATGCTGCTACTAAAGATTTTGCTGCATTAGTAAAAGAAAATAAATTGACTTCAAGTCCAGCAGTAAGAGTAAAAGCAATCGATGAAAGTTTCGGTTCATTAACCAATCAAAGACAAATTGTAAAATGGGCTTTTGATGGTGATACCAAAATTGGTAGTGTGAAACGATTTGAAATCGTGAATGTTGGTCATGTTATTGCTAAACTGAAAAGCATTGCTCCAAAAGGGTTAATGTCGGTTGAAGAAGCAAGACCACAAGTTGAGCTAATCTTAAAAAACAAAAAGAAAGCAGAAAAAATTACAGCAAAAATGAAAGGTACTTCTTTAGCAGTTATTGCAGCAGCTAATAAAGTAACTGTTATGAACGCTGTTGACTTAACTATAGAAGCTCCAAATGTTCCTAATGCCGGTTTTGAACCAAAAGTAGTAGGAATGGCATTCACATCTAAGCCAAATGTGGTTTCAAAACCAATTGATGGAAATTCAGGAGTGTATGTAATCGTAACAAGAGTTGTTACCAAAGCGCCAGTTCTTAACAAATTTGATGATTTTATTGCAAAAGTAAAACAACAAGCTGTTGGAAACTCAGGAAGATTTATGCAAGCGTTAAAAGACGATGCTGATATCGAAGATAATAGAGCTGATTTTTATTAATTAGCTATCTAAATTGAAATAAAAAACCCGTTTCGTCATTAACGAGACGGGTTTTTTTATAATATCATTTCACCATACGGAATCACTATCTCAAAACCTTTTGTTTTAAAATAAGAGGTTGGATTTTCTTTAGAGATGCTCATTACAAAATCTCCGCCCCAGGCACCTAGACTTTTTATCACACCATCAAAATCTGGAAACAATCTTTCTTTAACGGTTGGCAGTTCTAAAATTTTTCTCAATTCAATTTCGTGATTTTGTAATGCTGTTCCAAATTCATTTAGTGTTTTAGCTTCGATTACAGATTTTGAAATGGAATTAATGATTTCCAAAGCAGTTTGAATATTTCCTTGTTTACCATAATAAGACGCAATCGCAGCTTTGCTGTTTTGTTTTTTATTCAGATAAACAAAAAAGACTTTGTCTGTAAAATCAGGTTTGAAATTTACTTTTTC
>JAYTGH010000591.1:0-3365 GCA_043733645.1 Flavobacterium sp.
TAGGTTTTGATTTAAATGCTTCCATACAACACATTAAACGCGAAAAGCAACAAGAAATAGATACTCAAACTTTATGAAATTAATCTTGTCAATTGTTACACTGTTGCTTTTTCAACTAAGTTTTTCGCAAACTATTTTTGGGAAATGGAAAACTATTGATGATGTAACTGGAAAAGAAAAAGGCGTTGTTGAGATTTATGAGTTCAAAGGGAAAGTTTACGGAAGAGTAATTGAAATCTTTGAAGAGTCAAAAAAACATGTTAAATGCGAAAAATGTGATGGCGAAGAGAAAAACAAGCCGGTCATGGGCATGAACATTATCAAAGGATTGACAAAAGATGGCGATGTTTATAACGGCGGTAAGGTGTTAGATCCAAAAATTGGCAAATGGTATCATTGTAAAATTTATCTCGACGGAAAAGACAAACTAATTATTCGCGGCTATATTGGAATTCCGCTTTTTGGAAGATCACAAACCTGGATTAGACAAAAATAACTACACTTAAAATGAATTACTTCATTGAAGTTATTGTTCCGCTTTCATTACCTAAAACCTTTACTTACAAGGTTTCTACAACTGAATTTGCTTTTATTAAAAAAGGAATGCGAATTGCTGTTCCGTTTGGCAAAAATAAAATCTACACGGCGGTAGTTATCGATTTGCATCAAAATGAACCAACACTTTATGAAGCCAAAGAAATTCATCAAATCCTTGATGAAAAGCCTATTGTAACCGAATTTCAAATCAATCATTGGTTTTGGATTGCATCTTATTATATGTGTACTATTGGCGATGTATATCGTGGTGCATTACCCTCGGCATTGTTGCTCGAAAGCGAAACGATTATTTCTCTAAACAAAGAAACGTTTGTTGATGAGACTTCTTTTACTGATGATGAGTTCCTGATTTATGAAGCCTTACAGTATCAGTCTTCGCTTAAAGTTCAAAACATCATCGATATTCTGAATAAGAAAACCGTTTTACCAGTTATACAGAAACTGATTAATAAAAAGATTATTTCGCTTCAGGAAGAAATTCAGGAGGAATACAAGCCAAAACTTGTTAAATATATTCGCTTGCACGAACAATATGATAAGGAAGAAAACTTAATTGCCTTATTAGAAAGTTTAAAATCTGAAAAAAGAAAAAATCTGGTGCTTCAGTATTTCCAATTGCAAGCGCAAGAACGGCAACCTATTTCGGAAAAGCAATTAACTGAAACTGCTCAAACTTCGGCAGCAATTATAAAAGGTTTAGTAGAAAAAGGAATCTTTGAAGAATATCTTATCCAGGAAGACAGAGTTAATTTTGATAAAAATAAAATCGAAAACGAATTGTCATTAAGTGAAGCGCAACAAGAAGCTTTTAATGAAATTGAAAAATCTTTTAAAGAAAAAGAAGTGTCGCTTTTACATGGTGTAACATCAAGTGGTAAAACCGAAATCTACACCAAACTCATTGAAAATTACATTGCTGAAGGTAAACAAGTTTTGTATTTATTGCCCGAAATTGCTTTGACAACACAATTGGTTTCAAGATTGACAGCTCATTTCGGAAATAAAGTTGCAGTTTTTCATTCGAAATATAGTAATAATGAAAGAGTAGAAGTTTGGAGTAATGTTATTCAAAATTCAGAAGCGGCACAAATCGTGATAGGAGCGAGGTCGGCTTTGTTTTTGCCGTTCAATAATTTAGGTTTAATCATTGTTGATGAAGAACACGAATCCACTTTCAAACAACAAGATCCGGCACCAAGATATCATGCACGTGATGCCGCGATTGTATTGGCAAATGCATATCAGGCTAAGGTTTTATTGGGTTCGGCAACGCCAAGTATTGAGACTTATTACAATGCAACTTCCGGAAAGTTTGGTTTGATTACTCTAAAAGAACGCTTCGGAAAAGTGCAAATGCCCGAAATAGAATTGGTTGATTTGAAAGACAGTTATTTCAGAAAAAAGATGAAAGGGCATTTTAGTCTAACTTTAATTGAAGAAATTACGGAAGCTTTTGCTAATGGGGAACAAGTAATTCTTTTTCAAAACCGCCGTGGGTTTTCACCTGTTTTAGAATGTATGACTTGTGGTCATGTGCCGCAATGTCCACAATGCGATGTTAGTTTGACGTATCACAAATATAAGAATCAGTTACGTTGTCATTATTGTGGCTATTCGATGGCAAAGCCAACAAATTGTCATGTTTGTTCGAGTGTTGATTTGGAAACCAAAGGTTTTGGTACGGAGCAAATTGAGTTGGAATTGGCTGAATTATTTCCACAAAGGAATATCAAACGCATGGATCAAGATACAACTCGTGGGAAGTATAGTTTCGAAAAAATCATCGATGGATTTAAAAACCGTGAAATTGATGTTTTAGTCGGAACCCAAATGCTCGCCAAAGGATTAGACTTTGATAATGTATCTTTAGTTGGAATCATGAACGCTGACACTATGTTGTATCAACCCGATTTCAGGGCTTTTGAAAGAAGTTTTCAAATGATGACGCAGGTTGCCGGTCGTTCTGGTAGAGCAGAAAAGCGCGGAAAAGTTATTATTCAAACCTACAATCCGTTGCATAATATTATTCAGCAAGTAACTAATAATGATTATGAAGGAATGTATAAAGAGCAGCTTTATGAAAGAAAGATTTATTATTATCCACCATTTTACCGTTTAATCAGATTGACATTAAAACATCGTGATTTTGAAAAATTGAAAGAAGGTTCCATGTGGTTGTATCAAGTTTTACAACAAAACCTAACGATTCCTGTTCTTGGGCCAGAAGAACCAGCTGTTGGAAGAATCAGAAACGAATACATTCGAACCATAATGATTAAAATGCCCGGTGATGCTTCAATTCAAGGCACAAAAAAAACTATCCAGAAAATACTGAATAGTTTTGATTTGGTATCACAATACAGAACGATTAAAGTTACTGTAAATGTTGATTTTTATTGAGTAGCGTTACGCAATAGCTAAAGCTTTTATTAAATCTTCTTTTTTATTTCGGCTTAACGGAATTTTAGTTACTCCAATTTCAGCGAACTTACTATTGAAACGTTCTACTTTGTCTATATTAATAATATAAGACTTGTGAACTCGAATAAATTTCTCTTTCGATAAATCATTCTCAAAAGATTTCATAGTAGAAAGAACAAGATTACTATCTTCCTCGGTAACTACTTTCACATAATCTCCATAAGCTTCAATCCACTTAATTTTATTGGTATAAATTTTAAGTTTCTTAAGATTACTCTTAATAAAGATATGTTCACCTTCTTCTTCTTGATTTTCATTTTTGAGCATATGGAAATCCATTGCTCTTCTAACAGATGCATTAAAACGATCAAGAGCTATCGGTTTCT
>JAYTGH010000592.1:0-3352 GCA_043733645.1 Flavobacterium sp.
AGGTGGTCAGTTTGCTCCGGTGAGCACTGGTCAATTTGCTCCGGTCTCAGGTGGTCAGTTTGAATCGACAAAGGGTGGTCAATTTCATCGGTGCTTGCAATACACAAAGAAAATACACAGAAGGCGAAGTACACAGTATTACAATTTATTTTAAGTACTTGATTTTATATTCCAAGTTATACAATTCAAAACACCTCCTTCGTCTGCTAATTCGTTACTGTCAACTGTTGCAATAGTTTGTTTCTTAAAAAGTTCTTCAAATTGTCTTACAGCTAATTCGTCCTCTTTAATACCAAAGGTCGGTACAACAACTACATTTTCCATTTGTAAAAAATTAATATAGTAACCATTCGCTTGTCCTGAAGTCTTATTACCATAAGGGTTATATGGGATTGCAATATAGTCAAGCCCTGCATTGTCTAATGAAATATAAAATGCTCGTTGAAAATTCTTGTCTACTTTTGATAAGTCGTTTATGATTACGGTGTTGTTGTCAAAGAAGCGTACTGTACCGTCTGCGTGACCTGTATAATCTTTTGGCTGTTGAGGAACAAAATATAATTTATCAACTTCAAATAAATTCTTAAGTTTTTCAGATAATTGTTTTCTTGTATATGTAGGGTTTTCAAAGAAAACTTTATCACACATAATTACTTTATCAGTTGTTTTTATTACGTTGCCACCGTCAAGAACAATATCAGATTTTATACGATTTAATTTTATTTCATCGCAAATGTTGTTAACATTTGAAATAGTTTTTTGATATTTTTTCGGTTGTAAATAGTCCGGATTATAAGTGAACTGAATAAACGTGTTTACACTAATTTGTATTGGCATAAAATCAACTGCCCAAATATCTTTCGTGTTTGGAAGAAACTGGAAATTAATGTTGCAATTTTTTAAAACTTTTTCAAATCGTTTAAAAAACTTCGATTGCTTTTCGGGTAAGCAGTCAGCAAGAAACAGGCTGTTTGTTTGGTTATCTATAATCATTTACGAAGTAAAATTATATCCCAATATTTCTTTCGCTTCTTCTTTTGTTATTTTATTTTCGAGAAATAATTGTTTCACAATTTTTTCTTTGTCCTTAAATTTATGTTGTAAATTCATTTCAACTATATAACGATATTTTTTTTCTGCATAGTTTTCTGTGTCTTCTTTTTTCTTTGTCAAGCCGATACGTGAACTTTGGAGCGGTGTAATTTCTGTGATTAAATTATCACTCAATTCTCTAAGGCAAATACTTTGTTCTCCGTTTACAATACTGCCAAGATTTGAAAATATTTCTTTTAGTACATTTGATGGACCACTTATGTAACGTGGATTTTGTCCAAGTTTCATTATTCCCCTAATTAAAATTCCACCATAAATTTTCTTTTCATAGTTACCAAATGTTATGTCAAGTCCAGCACCATTGAAATACCAATTTCCTGCAAAAAGTTGTTCTTCTGCACAATGAACATAAGGGTCTGGATGTTTTTCTTTGTCGTGATAATATATTTCTAATTCAATTATTTTGTATGGTTGCTTTCCAACAACTAAGCATAAAGAATTTGTTAGATAATGTGTCAAAGTAGAAAATTTATCATCAAGTGTTTTAAATTCATAACCACCATTTAAGTCGTTCCAAAATTCACCAAGTTGGCTAAACACAAGTTCTTTATCTTTTCCGTTGAGTTGAAATGCTGATAAATAATAGTCCAAATATTTAATTCCTTTTGTCTTCAAATATTCGAGCATTTGCGCTTCTTCTTCTCCAAACACCTTGCAAAGTGCAACAATGCCCAAAAGATTTAATGTTTTTGGTTCGTCTGCTAAACGAAGAGCTTCTAATACAGATAATGGATGGTCTTGTTTTGCAAGCAATATTTCTTTGTAAACAAAATCGGTATATATGTGTCTGGAAATACCTAATTCAGATAACACTTGTTCGGGTGCTGATTGTAGTTCTATTGCTTCTTGTAAAATTTGTCCTTCTGTTTTTACTGGTGCAAGCAAATATTCTGATGCTGCTTGTTGTAAATTCTTAATGATTACATCAAGTTCAATGTCCGTTGGAATGGATTTAACAAAAAATATTTTTGCATAGTCGTCACTATTTGGTAAGCCGAAATTTTTAAGAATACTTGCTCTGATTTGAAAATACGCTTCAAATCCTTCTCCGTCTTCTGCTGGACTATCAAGACTGTCAAGGTGCAATTGAATTTTTGTTAATCCTCTTAATGCGTTTTTTAGAATGTCGAATTGTTCCATTTTATATTATATTTATTTTGATTACTACGCACCGCTTTTTTTGCGGTGCGTTTTTTTTCTTTTTTTCTGAATGTTTGTTGTCAAATGAAAAGTTGTCTTACGGAGAACTTTTTTTCACTACTTGTGCCTAACGTTTAGCATTGCCGCAGCATTATTTTTTTACCGAAATATAAAAATAAAAAGAGTCAAAAAATAGTGTTGTGGTAATGCGATGTTAGTGGATGCCAATTTTTTCGGATTTAGGTTACAATGTTCACTGTATTGCTTGATCAATCAATGGTACTGTTGATTTAATTATAGGTACTGCTTTTGATTTCCGCAACTCTTGGTAAAAATCAATAAGTCTATAATTGATTGGAATATAATACAATCCTAAGTATTTGCCCTTAGAGGAATAAGACGCTCCTAATTTAAGTTCCGAAGCAATGTTTCTACCTTGCTTTTTCAAACCGAGAATTGTCTGCTTAGCATATAAACTTGTATCGTTTAAAACTGTAATATCACTTATGTCATTAGAGTCGCACCTGAATGAAACAATTAATATTCCTTTTGGGTAAATACTATTTTCTACATAAATATTAGGAAATTCAAGATTTGAAAAATAGGCAATCAAATTCAATTCTACATGTAACCAAGATTTATATTGTTCAGCAGAAATTGAAAATGAAGTGTCAACATACAATTGGCCATTACTGTTATAGATAGAAGAGTTTGAATATTGAGATTTTACTTCTTGCCTCATGAGTAGAATAAGCAGTAAGACTAAAAAATATTTCATGGTTTTTAAATTGTGAATCAGTTTCAATTAAGTTTGGATCTTTTTGGTATCCACTAACGTTTAGCATTGCCGAAGCATTATTTTTTACCGAAATATAAAAATAAAAAGAGAGAAAAAATAGTGTTGTGGTAATGCGATGTTATGCGAGGGCCTTTTTATTCGCTATTACTATCAAATTAATTTAGTCGCTTTAATTAGGTTAATCATATCAACTTTTTCATCCCGAAGAACGCAAAGACAGCTTTACGATCACTGCCCGAACTCCTTGATTTATTTATCCTCACGTTCAATCTGTCAGCGTTCATAAAATAATCCGTCAAA
>JAYTGH010000593.1:0-3339 GCA_043733645.1 Flavobacterium sp.
AAGCGATCCATTAAAAGCAAGTAACGCTGCAACTCAATACATGAAAAACATGTATGCTATTTTTGGTGATTGGGATTTGGTTCTTGCCTCATATAATTCAGGACCAGGAAACGTAGCAAAAGCAATAAGGCGTTCTGGCGGAAAACAAAATTATTGGAACATTAGAAAATATTTACCAAAAGAAACGCAAGGATATTTACCGGCTTTCTTGGCAACGATGTATATTTTTGAATACCATAAAGAACACGGAATAAAACCGGATAGAGCTGTTGCAAATCATTTTGCTACAGATACTGTAATGATAAAAAACGCTATGACATTTAAACAAATTTCAGATTTGTTAGATGTTCCGGTTGCGGAATTGCAGTTTTTGAATCCATCATACAAAAGAGAGGAAGTTCCTTATATCACAGGCGAAAATCATTATTTGAGATTGCCGGTTAATAAAGTTGCAGTCTTTACTTCTAATGAAGATAAGATTTATGCTTTTGTTCAATATGAATCAAACAAAAGAGAAAGACCTTATGAAAGTATGTTGGCAAACAACTCGAATTTCTCCGGTAATGACGCAACAGTTTCAAGAGTTAAATTCCATAAAGTTAGAAAAGGAGATAGTTTAAGCGAGATTTCAGACAGATATGGCATTACAATGTCAGACCTTAAAAAGTGGAATCATTTACGAGGCAACAAAGCACCAATGGGAAGAAGATTAAAAATCTATACGCAAGAAGCGGTTGCGTCACACGATAAAAAAATTATAAAATCTGATACAACTGCGGTAAAAGAAACTACAGCTTTAGCATCGAATACGGCTAAAATTTTCAAAGAAGAAAAAGTAGTTTCATATAAAGATGTTGTGAAAATACACAAAGTAAAAAGAGGTGATAACCTTGGTGAAATCTCAGACAAATTCGGAGTTACTGTAGCTGAAGTTAAAAAATGGAATCACTTAAAAGGTAACAATGTTGCTGTTGGGAAAAGTTTGAAAATCATCAAAAACGAAAGAGTTGTAACTACAGTTAGAAAAGAAGTTAAAGCAGATAAAAGCGCTGTTGAAACTGCAGTTGCTTCAAATGATAATGACAAACCAAGTGACTTTTATGAAGTTCAAAGAGGTGATAATTTATTCAGCATTGCCAAAAAATTCAATGTTAGTTTAGAAGATTTAAAAAAATGGAATAATCTTGACGGTTTAAATGTTGAACAAGGTTCAAAATTAGCATTGGTTAATAGTGATTCAGAACCTGCAAAAGAAACAACCTATAAAACCGAAGTTAAAATCACTGAACACATTGTTGAAAGAGGAGAAAACTTGGGAGCCATTGCCAGAAAATACGACGTTTCAATATCTGACATCAAAGACTGGAACAAAATGGATGATAACAACGTTCAACTCGGAACAAAGTTAATTGTTGGTAAAAGATATGTAGTTTCTTCAGATTCAAAAAACGCACAAATTAAAAAGGAAAATATAGCTGTTAATGACAGAGACGAAGTAAAATTATACTACGTTAAAAAAGGCGATTCATTATTTAGTATTGCTAAAAAATATCCTGGTGTTTCGATTTCAGATTTGAAAAAATGGAACGGAATTAAAAACGAAAGTTTAAAAGCCGGTATGAAATTAAAAATTAACGGTTAATCCGAAAATCTTCTATAAATTTGGGTTTTATTTTAGTTATGAATAAGACCCTTTTTTTATGGCTTTTTGTCTCCTTTTTCGTGAGCTCTTGTTCATTCAAAAAGGAAAAACTCCCCGACGATTCTTCTGCGACCATAAACACGATTGCTGTAATTATTGATGACCAACTTTGGAACGGAGAAGTTGGCGACAGCATCAGAAATAAGTTTGCTTCACCAGTTTTAGGTTTGCCGCAAGAAGAACCTTTATTCAGCATCAATCAATATCCGGTAAAACTTTTTGAAGGATTTTCAACCGATAGTCGAAATCTTCTCATCATCAAAAAAGACAATGAGAATAAGTTTGAGCTAAAAGAAAATGAATTTGCCACGCCACAGAATGCCTTTCATATATCTGGAAAAACATCCTTTGAAATATTAGAAATTCTCGAAAAAAATGCGCCAGAGATTATTAAAAAAATGCGCGCCATCGAAATTGCTCACAATCAAAAAATCATCAAAGACTCATTACTCGACACTAAAAAAATCCAAAAGAAATTCAATATCGATTTATTGATTCCTTCGAAATACGAATATGTTATGCGAAGAAAAAATTTCATTTGGTTAAAAAGTGAAATCGTCAGCGGCAACAAAAGCCTGATAATTTATCAGATTCCATGGAAAAGCATACGCACAAACAATGCTGTAAACGATGTGGTGAGAGTTAGAGATTCCATTGGGAAATTATTCATTCATGGCTCTGCATACCGAACGCAAATGGTAACAGAAGAAGCTTATTCGCCTTATTTTTCAAAAATAAATTTAGCCGGAAACATAACTTATGAAACCAAAGGAACATGGCAAATGAAAAACGACTTCATGTCAGGGCCATTTATTAATTACACCATTTTTGATAAAATCAATAGGCGGATTTTGGTTTTGGAAGGATTTTGTTACGCGCCATCCAAAGAAAAGCGCGATTTGATGTTTGAATTAGAGTCGATTATTAAATCGATACAAATTAAAAAATAGCACCATGAATTTAGAATGGAAAATAAAACGGTTTGAGGCACTAACTACGTTTGAGTTATACAATCTGCTTCAATTGCGAAGTGAAGTCTTTGTAGTGGAGCAAAATTGCGTCTATCAAGACATTGATTACAAAGATCAAAAAGCATTGCATCTGTTAGGGGAAGATAATGGACAAATAGTTGCTTATGCCCGATTGTTTAAGCCAAAAGATTATTTTGAGGAAGCATCAATAGGAAGGGTTGTCGTTAAGCCAACGTATCGCGACAAAAAACTCGGGCATATATTAATGCGTGAGGCAATTTATTTTATGAAGCATCAGCTAGGCGAAACGAAAATTACTATTTCGGCTCAATTATACTTGAAGAATTTCTATGAAAGTCATGGCTTTATTCAAACCAGTGAAATGTATCTCGAAGACGATATTCCACATATCGAAATGAAAAAAAGTTAGATTTTTGTGATAACCAACTCTACTCTCCTGTCGTAATCTGCGCCTTTGCCAAGCGGAACTGTATTTCCATAACCTTTGTAAGTCATGCGGTCTTTGGCTATTTTTTTAAACAGTAAATATTTATAAACCGATTCGGCTCTGTTTACAGACAACTGACGTTTTCTAGTGTCTAAATCAATCGCTTCTTTTTGATAAGGCGGCGTGCAGCACACATGACCCTGAATTTCAAATTGAAG
>JAYTGH010000594.1:0-3332 GCA_043733645.1 Flavobacterium sp.
GTGGAATTTCATCCGTAAACTCAGCAACAGACTGACGCACTTTGATATCATTTGTCTGCAAAGCCAAAAGCAGTAATTCTTTTTTATCTTCAAACGGAACGTCTTTTATCTGATACAAAATTTCCGTTTTTACAGGATAAAAAATATTGGATTGGAGCAATGCCGCAAATCTTTCCTTATTCTCAGCAAATGATTTTATTCGCATTTTTTGGGTTGCAAAAAGTGTTTGTATAAATTTGTTTTTCTTCAACAATGCATTTGCTTCATCACTTCGGAAACGATAATCTTCGAGCCAGACTTTCTTAAATGTTTCAGTATCAAAGTTGGATACTTTTCTAACTTCTGCCAGAAAATCATCGGTTTCAGCATTTTGAAATTGATATTTTTTTAAATAGTTGATTACTGCTTTCTGAAACAATTTTGGCCCAATAGTTTCTCTTATTAAGTGTAATGCCCAAGCACCTTTTTGATAAAATGAAAAGGAACTTGCTTTCTCATTCATCATCGGAATCGTGTCTGTTTTTGCCGCATTTCGCAGTTGCAGAGAGCTTCTGTATAATTGATGGTAAAAATAATCATCGCCAAAAATCTGTCGCTCCGCCAACAAAGCATAATAGGTTGCAAAACCTTCCTGCAGCCAATGATGTTTCCCAGATTTTGCGGTAACCAAATCGCCAAACCATTGATGAGCCAACTCATGCGCATTGACATTGACATAATTTCTATCATTAAAACCAATCGCATCAACAACAAAATCTTCAGCAAAAATTGTCGCTGATGTATTTTCCATTCCGGCATACAGGAAATCTTCCACCGGAATTTGCTTGTAGATTTTCCAGGGATACTTCACTCCTATTTCTGCCTCCAGATAATCAAAGATTTGTTTTGAATAGCGGTAGGTTGCTTCGAATTTGGCGGTGTCTTTAGCCTGAATAAACATTTGCAACGGAATTCCCGATTTAGAAGCAACAACCTGATGCCTGAAATCGCCAATAGCAACCGCCAACAAATAGGAACTCATTGGTTTTTGCATCTGATATTCCCAAATCATTTCATTTTTATTGGGAAGCTCTGTGAGTAAAACACCATTGGATAAAACCTGATATTTTTTATCGAAACTAATGTTCAAATTAAAAACCACTTTTTCATTCACATCATCAAAACTCGGAAACCAATGACTGGTATATTTCCCCTGACCTTGCGTCCAAACTTGTCCTTCGACCGCGCTCGGGATAACAGTTCTTTTGTTGTCACACTGAGCGCAGTCGAAGTGTCCATTAAAATACATCGTTTGTTTTGGAGTTGCTTCGTAGTTGAAAGCGACAGTGTTCTTCCCTGTTTTAAAGCCTTCAAAAAGGTTTAATGTTTTTCCGGTATTGGTGAATTTTACCGTTTTA
Source organism: Flavobacterium sp. (assembly GCA_043733645.1). Taxonomy (GTDB): domain Bacteria; phylum Bacteroidota; class Bacteroidia; order Flavobacteriales; family Flavobacteriaceae; genus Flavobacterium. The sequence goes on from JAYTGH010000594.1 coordinate 1,398, forward strand.
TTATTGATTTTAACTTTAGTTACAACCATCTTCTGCGCATCAATTTTGATGGTATCGATAGCTTGCTTAACTTCAAAAACATACCGAACCGAACCCGAAACTTTCTTCTCGATAGGGTTAATTGAAATATTTCCATAAGCAGTCTTAAAATCTACTTTTTGGGTTTGTTGTGCAAAAGTGAAAACGGTAAAAAGAAGAAAAAACAAATGTCGCATTGAAATACAATATCTGATACGAATATAATCATTTTTCTCTTTAGAGTAACTGAGTGGCTGAGTAGCTATGTGGCTGAGTGAATTTGTACATAAAAAATGTACTTTAATTTTCAGCAAAAAAACTATCTTCGCTTAAGAAAGAAAATAGAAAGAATAAGAAATAAAAAAGACTAAAATTGACTTCTATCTTCTTTTTCTAACAATCTAAAATGTTTAACAGTCTAAGATGTCTAACAATCTCTTACAAACTCCTATCGAATACCTTAAAGGTGTTGGCCCTCAACGTGGTGAGCTGCTGCGTAAGGAATTGGGCATTCATCGCTATGAAGATTTAGTCAATTTTTTTCCGAATCGATACATCGATAGAACTCGTTATTACAAAATCAACGAGTTGCAAAAAAATGATAGTGAAGTTCAAATCATTGGCAAAATTATTCACATTAAAACGGTTGAATTTGGCAAAGCCAAAAAGAGATTGGTTGCCACTTTCGTGGATGAAACCGGAGAAATTGAACTCGTTTGGTTTCAAGGTCACAAATGGATTCGCGATAGCTTAAAACTTAATCTTCCGTATGTGATTTTTGGGAAAGTAGCTTCGTTTGGAAACACTTTCAACATGGCGCATCCAGAAATGGAATTGCTTACCGAACACGAACAAAGTCTGCGTTCGGCTATGCAACCTGTTTATCCGTCAACGGAAACTTTGACCAATAGAGGTATTTCCAATCGGGTTGTCAATAAAATGATGCAGCAATTGTTTTTGGAAACACAAGCCAAGTTTGTAGAAACCCTGCCAGCTTATCTTTTAGACGAATTAAAACTGATTCCAAAAAACGCAGCCTTATTCAACATTCATTTTCCAAAAAGCCAAGAGCTTTTGTCAAAGGCACAATTCCGGTTGAAATTTGAGGAATTGTTCTTTATCCAACTGCAATTGATTACCAAAAATCTGGTTCGAAAACACAAAATCAAAGGACATCCATTTACTGTTGTGGGCGAAAATTTTAATAATTTCTTCCAAAATCATTTACCGTTTGAGTTGACGAATGCGCAAAAAAAAGTACTCAAAGAAATCAGAAACGACATGGGTACCAATGCCCAAATGAACCGTCTTTTGCAAGGCGATGTTGGTTCGGGAAAAACAATTGTAGCGTTGATGGCAATGCTGATTGCTTTGGATAACGGCTTTCAAAGCTGCCTGATGGCACCAACAGAAATCCTAGCTAACCAACATTATAATGGTATAACCGAATTAGCTAAACATTTAAATATCAACATAAAAATATTAACCGGATCAACCAAAACTGCCGATAGAAAAATCATTCACGAAGAGTTAGAAAACGGAAGTTTGCACATTCTTATTGGCACGCACGCCTTACTCGAAGACAAGGTTCAATTCCATAATTTGGGTTTAGCCATTATTGACGAACAACATCGTTTTGGTGTAGAGCAGCGTTCGAAACTTTGGCAGAAAGGAGGCCTTCCTCAATCCTTCCAAAGGAAGGAAGTTGAAAGTATAATTCAAAAATATAAAACTGCTCGACCTTCTACCTATAATCTTTTAAAAGACCTTAAAAACCAAAGGAAAAACAGTACACAAGCAGAAGGCATCTTATGGGAAGGTTTGAGAAATAAAAATCTAAATTATAAGTTCAGAAGGCAGCATATAATTGATATGTTCATTGCCGATTTTATTTGCATCGAAAAAAAACTTGTAATT
>JAYTGH010000595.1:0-9060 GCA_043733645.1 Flavobacterium sp.
CTACCAATTTTAACCCTCCCATAATTCAAAATAAAGAATTACTTTAGCGGTCTTTAATTGTTACCATGAAGTTTTTAAAAATACTTTCTATTTTCATCCTTGCCATTTGCGTCAATAGTTGTTCTGTATATAACTTCACAGGAACAGGAAAAATTAATGCCAAAACATTTCAAGTCAATTATTTCCAGAATAATTCAGAATTAATTGAGCCTGGAATTGAACGAAAATTTACAACCAAACTTCAGGAAATTATTCAGAATCAAACCAATTTAAATTTAACCAGTTCCAATGGTGATTTGCTTTACGAAGGTGAAATTGTAGAATACAGAATAACACCAATGCAAGCCACTGCTGCACAAACTGCCGCTCAAAGCAGATTGACGATTACAGTTAATGTTCGCTTTAGCAATAAAAATAAAGAAGCTGATAATTTCGAGAAACGCTTTTCGTTTTATAGAGATTACGAAGGAAGCTCACTTCCAACAGGCTCTATATTGAATGGTTATATCGATGAAATTTTTGAGCGTATAACGCAGGATATTTTTAACGAATCATTAGCAAAGTGGTAAGATGAACTTAACAGATTACACCTTTTTACTCAACAAGCCTGATGCCATCAATGATAGGTATGCTGAGACATTAGACAATGTTCTCAATGCGTTTCCTTATTTTCAAAGTGCCCGTGTATTGAAGTTAAAGCATCTGTATAATCAAGACAGTTTTAATTATAATTATGCGCTGAAAACTTCTGCTGCTTACACAACTGATAGAAGTATTTTATTCGATTTTATCACTTCTGATTCCTTTGTTTCGGTACAAAAAGGTTTGTATGAAAAGAAGCTGGAAGAACTGATGAACATGAGTGTCATTGGAAGCGAGCATATCATAGCGGAAGCCAATCAACCTGTTGTTGACGCATTGGAACAATCGATTTTAACTTCGATAAAAAAAGCTACTACAACCGAAGAGCAAAATGCCGAAGAAAAATTAGCCATCGGAAAACCATTAGAGTTTTCAAAAAATGAAAAACATTCGTTTCAAGAATGGTTGCAATTATCTCGATTAAAACCAATTGTCAGAGAAGAAAACACACCTTCTTTTGCTGATGATAAAAAGAAAAAAATAGATTTAATTGATAAGTTTATAGAAAACAATCCAAAGCTAACTCCAATAGCAAAAGACGCTACAGTTTCAGTAATAGAAGCCATTTCGGAAGATACTTCCCACTTGATGACAGAGACTTTAGCCCGGGTATATTTGGAACAAAAAAAATATTCAAAAGCAATTCAAGCCTATGAAATATTAATTTTGAAATATCCAGAAAAAAGTAGTTTCTTTGCAAACCGAATTTCGGACATTAAAATTTTACAACAAAATAATAATTAAGTAATGAGCACATTTTCAATCTTTTTAGTATTAATAACAATAGTTTGTTTTTTATTAATCATAGTAGTTATGGTACAAAACCCTAAAGGTGGCGGTTTATCATCTTCATTAGGTGGATCAACACAAATGGGTGGCGTTCAAAAAACAACTGACTTTTTAGACAAAAGTACTTGGACGCTAGCAGGTATATTAATCGTTTTGATTTTATTATCAAGCTTAAGTTTCTCGGGAAGCTTGAGCGATTCTAATTCAAAAACCGTTGACCAAAAAGAAAACGTTGCGCCAAAGAATACAACTACTACTCCGGCTAAACCAGTTGAGACTCCTAAAAAATAAGTAGTATATAAAAAATATATAATGCCAGCACTGACATGCTGGCATTTTTTTTAGAAAAAATGGCAGTTTTAAAGGCTTGGCATAATTTCTGAAAAGATAAAATCAGAATTCAAAACAACATAAATATATAATTATGGCATTAAATATTAAACCACTTTCAGACAGAGTAATTATTGAACCTGCTGCTGCTGAGACTCAAACAGCTTCGGGAATTATCATTCCAGATACAGCTAAAGAAAAACCACAAAAAGGAACTGTGGTTGCAGCCGGAAAAGGTAAAAAAGACGAACCATTAACCGTTAAAGTTGGCGATAGTGTTCTTTACGGAAAATATGCCGGAACTGATTTAAAGTTCAATGGGAAAGATTACCTAATCATGCGTGAAGACGATATTCTTGCAATTATCTAAAGCTTTAAGCAGTAAGCAATAGGCAGTAAGCATGAGAGATTTTAAAAAATAGGATATTTGGCAATTGAGTCATGCTTTCACATTAGAAATCTATAAAATCACAGCAAGTTTTCCAAAAGATGAAATGTATGGTTTAACAAGCCAAATTCGAAGAGCTGCATCTTCAATTCCAACTAACATTAGTGAAGGTTGTGTTAGAAATAGCGACAAAGAATTCAATCAATTTCTAAATATTGCTTTAGGTTCGGCGAATGAAACAGAATATCTACTTATTCTATCTAAAGATTTAAAATATATTTCGGATGAGATTTTTAATAATAAAGAAATACAAATCAATACAATCAAAAGTAAAATATACAAACTCAAAGAAAAATTAAACTAGCTTATAGCCCACCGCTTAAAGCTTAAAGCAAATAAAATTATGGCAAAAGATATAAAATTCGATATTGAAGCACGTGACGGTTTAAAACGTGGTGTTGACGCATTAGCAAATGCAGTAAAAGTAACCCTTGGACCAAAAGGTCGTAATGTAATTATTGGAAAATCATTTGGTGGACCAACCGTTACCAAAGATGGAGTTACCGTTGCAAAAGAAATTGAATTAAAAGACCCGTTAGAAAATATGGGGGCACAAATGGTAAAAGAAGTAGCATCCAAAACCAACGATTTAGCTGGTGACGGAACCACAACTGCCACTGTTTTGGCTCAAGCCATTGTAAAAGAAGGTTTGAAAAACGTAGCTGCCGGTGCCAATCCAATGGATTTAAAACGTGGAATTGACAAAGCGGTTGAAGCTATTGTAGCTGATTTGGCAAAACAAGCACAAGTTGTTGGAAGCGATTCTGAAAAAATAAAACAAATTGCTTCCATTTCTGCAAATAATGACGAAGTTATTGGTGATTTGATTGCAACTGCTTTTGGAAAAGTGGGCAAAGAAGGTGTTATCACTGTAGAAGAAGCAAAAGGAACTGATACTTACGTAGATGTTGTAGAAGGAATGCAGTTTGACAGAGGTTATCTTTCTCCTTATTTTGTGACTAATCCAGAAAAAATGGAAGTCGAATTAGAAAGACCTTATATTCTTTTATATGACAAAAAAGTGTCTTCCCTAAAAGAATTATTACCAATATTAGAACCAGTAGCACAATCAGGAAAACCGTTATTGATTATTGCTGAAGATGTTGATGGAGAAGCTTTATCGACATTGGTAGTAAACAAATTGCGTGGCGCCTTGAAAATTGCCGCTGTAAAAGCTCCGGGCTTTGGTGACAGAAGAAAAGCAATGTTGGAAGATATTGCCATCTTAACTGGTGGAACTGTAATTGCTGAAGAAAGCGGTTACACTTTAGAAAACACTACTTTAGAAATGCTGGGAACAGCTGAAAAAGTAACTATCGATAAAGACAATACAACTTTGGTAAATGGTGCCGGAAAAGCTGACATGATTAAAAATCGTGTAAACCAAATCAAAGGTCAAATGGAGTCAACGACTTCTGATTATGATAAAGAAAAACTGCAGGAACGTTTGGCTAAATTGGCTGGCGGTGTTGCCGTACTTTATGTTGGTGCTGCTTCTGAAGTAGAAATGAAAGAGAAAAAAGACCGTGTTGACGATGCGCTTCATGCTACTCGTGCCGCTGTTGAAGAAGGAATTGTTGCCGGTGGTGGTGTTGCTTTATTAAGAGCAAAATCGGTTTTAGATAAAATAAAAGCTGACAATGCAGATGAAGCTACCGGAATTCAGATTGTTTCCCGTGCTGTAGAATCTCCGTTAAGAACTATTGTTGAAAATGCTGGTTTAGAAGGTTCTGTTGTGGTTGCAAAAGTTTCAGAAGGAAAAGCTAATTTCGGTTACAATGCCAAAACTGACGAATATGTTGATATGCTAAAAGCAGGAATCATCGATCCTAAAAAAGTAACGCGTGTAGCGCTTGAAAATGCAGCTTCCGTTGCCGGAATGATATTAACTACCGAATGCGCTTTGGTTGAAATCAAAGAAGAAAACGCTGGCGGAATGCCAATGGGCGGTGGAATGCCAGGAATGATGTAATAAAATGTCCGAGTAACTATATAAAACGTCTCAATTTTGGGGCGTTTTTTTTATTTGTTTTGTCACTAAATTTTTATACTTTCGATAAAATTTATTTTCAATGAATCAGCCAAAATATCTTTTTCTATTCCTTTGTCTTTTATTTTCCCCTATAATTTTTTGTCAAAGTAAAACAGATGAGAATTACACTAAAATTGCTACGGTTTTAAACAACTATTTTGACTTAGAAAGAGAAGCTATTCATCTTCATATAGACAAAACAACTTTCATTAACAATGAAACTATTTGGTATCAAGGATATATTGTAAACAGGAAAACCAATAAGCCTTATTTTACGACCAATGTTTATGTACTCATGCTTGACGAAAAAGGCAAGCAACTTTCTGAAAAATTAATATTCGCCAGTAATGGTACTTTTTCTGGCAAAATCAATCTTGATTCGAAATTAGACTCTGGGAATTATTATATACAGGTTTATACCAATTGGATGAATAATTTTAGTGAAAACGAATCAACCATTACCAAAATCAATGTCATAAACCCTGAAAATGGCATAAAAAACTATAAAAAGATAAATACACAATCACTTGAAATTTATCTTAATCCTGAAGGTAAAAGTTATGTAAATGGGGTTTCAAATATAATCGGTGTGCAGTTAAAAGACTGCAGAGGAAATGCTCCTGAAGATGTTGAAGCTACAATAGAGAACAGTAATGGTGAAGTTTTAAAAACGTTTAAATTAAATAAGTTTGGCTTTGGCAAATTCGAAGTAACTCCAAACAATGAAAATTTTAAAGTAAAACTAAGTTATAATAACAGAACCATTGAAAAAGTACTGCCAAATCCTCAAGGCATTGGTTATGCTTTAGAAACAAACAATTTTACAATTGAAGGAAAAACAATTATAAAAGTTAAGACCAATCAGGCTACAGCAAGTATGATGCAAAACAAAAAAGTGTATTTGTTAGTGCATCAGGATCAGAAATATGGCATATATGATGTTCAGACCAACACAACTTCATTGGAACAAACTATTTTTATTGATAATACCGATTTGTTTCCGGGAATAAATACCGTTAGAATTATTGACTCCGATTTAAAAGAATGGGCAGAAAGACTGATATATATTTATCCAAAAATTGAAAACACTACATCTATATTAAAAAATGGAACTAAAGACGGTCAAATAAATTTGGTTGGATACAGTCAATATCAGAATTCCAGCTTGAGTATTTCTATTTTACCCACAGAGACAAAATCATGGGATGAGAACAATAATATCATTAGTGGGATTACGGTTAATCCTTATTTAGACAAACCCCTAGAAAATGCTAACTATTATTTTAATTCTTTGAGCAGAACTAAATATTATGCCTTGGACTTAAGTCTTTTAAATCAAGAGAATTTGAAATATCAGTGGGAATTCATGAAGACAACGACACCGTCAACCAATTACAAATTTGACATTGGAATTGATTTAAAAGGAACCATTGATCCAACAACAAAAGACAAAACGTATCATAAAGTAAAACTATCTTCGTTTAAAGACTTATTAATGCTATCTGCTGATGTAAATGAAAAAGGAGAATATCTTTTTGAGCACATGCTTATAACTGATTCTACAAGTGTTAATCTGTCGCTTCAAAAACTTCCCAATTTTGAAGTGATTCCCTATAAGCTAATTCCTCAGGTTGTTGGCAGAAAAAGACCTTTTAATAAACCGTTCCCAATAAGCATTCCTGAAAGTTGTAATCAAACAGAAAATGAAGATTTCATAACAAGTTTTGACCTTCCAAAATTTGTTGGGAAAATTATTGAACTAAAGGAAATTAGAATCCTTAAGGATAAAAAGAAATTGACATATTCAAACAAACTGGGAAATGGGAATTTAAGAGGATATAAAGTCGATGATGCTATGCTCAATCAAACTTTATTCGACTTTATTTCTTTTAATGGTTTTACTGTAGTTAGAGATGTGGGGCTAACTGAAATATATAGTAGAGGCATAACAACTTTAAATGCAGGGAGAGCCAAACCTGATCTTTACTTGGATGAAAGAAGACTTATGTCAACTACCGAATTGGAAGGCATAAGAATGAGCGATATTGATGAAATTTACCTCAACCCACAAGCCATTGTAGCAAGCATAAACAATAATATTGGAGTTATTAAGATTTATACGAAAAAAAATAACTGCACAGTTTGTTACCAACAAAAGACGAATCCAAATTTGTTTTTTATAAAGGATGGATATTCGCATCTCTATAATTTTAAAAATGTTGATTATGATAACACGTTAAGTCAGGGATTTGATAACTTCGGAATAATAGGCTGGTCACCAAGAGTAATGACCGATGATAAAGGGCAGTTCTTTTTTGATGTAACCGATTATAACAAAAAGAAAGCCAAGGTTATAGTGGAGGGAATGACGACAGAAGGGAAAATGTTCCATGAAGAAAAAATAGTCGAATTGAAATAAAAAAGTCCCTTCGCGTTTCAAAAGAAGCGACGAAACTTTTTTATTCTTCTTGTTTTGGTGTTTTCTTCATAAATTTAAGAAAAACCGGAAGCGTTGAAACTACAATGATTCCTATCACTATAACTTCGATATGCTTCTTTAAATCAATTCCATAATGATCCTTAAAGAAACCGTATAAATAATGTCCTGAGAAAATTAAAATGAAGGACCAAAGAAACGAACTTACAATGTTATAAAACATAAACTTCTTTTTATCCATGGTAACAATTCCGGCTACAATTGGCGCAAATGTTCTTACTATAGGCAAGAAACGCGCAAAGATTATAGCTTTTCCTCCAAATCTTTCAAAGAAATCTTTAGATTGAATTAGATATTTTTTCTTAAACCAAAAACTATCTTCTTTTTTATATAAATAATAACCGCTTCTTTGTCCGAACCAATATCCCATCATGTTACCAAAAATTCCCGCAACTGCTACTAATGTTGACAATAACGCAACATTAACAATATCGTTTTGAATAAAAGTGAAGTTTTCGATTAAGTCCCGACTGTAAATTCCAGACAAGAAAAGTAAACTATCTCCGGGTAAAAAGAAACCAGCGAATAAACCCGTTTCAGCAAAAACAATAAATAACACAATCCACAAACCCACTTTTACACCACCAATTGACATGGTGATATAAAACTCCGGATTTAATAATTGTGTCCAATCAAAACTATCCATGGATTATAATATTAAAATAGGTAAAAAATTGAGCGTGAAATTAATCATATTTTTTGGGATAATTATGCTAAACAAATTAATGTTTTATAAAGCTAAATTTTGACTAACCGATATTGAAATAGTATGATGCATTACATCAGTTGTGGATGATGAAGTGACATAATGATTAAGATATCCTAATTCAAACCTCGTATTGTTTTTAAAATTAAGCCCAAGACCTATTAAAAATCTGTTTTGATCAATGAATTTTGTATTTATGCTATTCTCGCCTAAAGTAAAAAACACCTCGTCTTGTATAATGGCATATAACTCTTCATTCTCTGAATTAAAATTACATAAATGAAATAAGTTTCTATTCAAATAACGTAATCTATTTTGATAATTTGTAGCGACATTTTTTATTTCATTATCTACACGAGCCTTTTTTTCAACCCAACGTTGTTCTAATCGAAATCTATGTAAAAAAAGATTCTCATCATTATGCCATTTTTTAGAATATTGAAATTGCTCCCAAAGTCTATTTTCTTTAAAATATTCCTCTAATGAGTTACTAAATGTATTCACCAAAGCATAACCTGCTGCAAGATTTTTTTTGGAAGTAATAGCATACAATGCACCTACTCTAAATAAATTTTGTTGATTTCTTTGTAATTGATTATCCATCCTAAATTGTGCTTCTGCCTGAAAACTCCAATGATTAGACACCTTAAAAAAACCTGAATATGCTAACCAAATTCGTTGATCTTGCTTAAAATCTTGTGAAAAAGAAATTGAAAAAAAAAGTAAATTTATAAAAAGGAATAGTTTTTTCATCTGAATTATTTTTACGAAAATAGTAATAAAAAAACTCCCAAATTATAGACTTGGGAGTTTTTGAATTATTTTCTATCGTATTGACAACAACTGTGAAGTTTCGCATAAACCTCATCTATAGCTTTGACTTCATCTGTATCGTGACCTACTTTAGCAACCGCTTTTTTTACATCAAGTACCGTACATTTTTCTTCGTTAATAATTAAATGCAGCATATGGTCATCAATATGCCATTCGGCACTTTTTACGCCTGGAACCGAAAATGCTGCTTTCTGAATTCTCTTTTGGCATTGTTCGCAATTGCCATTCACTTCAAACTCATATTTGGCATTTTTATTCTTTTTATCCTGTGCTTGTGTTGAAAGTGCTACAAACAGTAACATCATTCCTAAAACTATATTTCTCATTTTTTTGTCATTGCGAGGAACGAGTAATCTCATCCTCATTATTATTATTTTATTTTAAATCGTAATCCTGCATAATACATCTGTCCAAAGACTGGAGCATAGACAATTGACGTGTCAAAATTTGGACCAAACGGATTGTCTGAACCTAAAATAGCTTTCTCCTGACGATAGTTGCCAATATTTTCTCCGCCAATATATATTTCAAAGGTACTCGAAAAAGTTCTGGTAATTTGTGTATTCATTACAGCAAACGAAGGCGAAAACTCGGGCAATCTGTCTTGCGGTGAATTACTCGCTGTATAAGGCAGTTGCTGTTTTCCTAGCCAATTGGTAGTGAAATCAAATTTCCATTGTTGCCCTTTTTCTTTGATATGGGTTTCAAATTCTAAGTTCCCGAAAAATCTATGTTTAGCTTGTAACGGTCTTTGAAAACTTCCCGAAAGATAATCGGTCGAA
>JAYTGH010000596.1:0-3328 GCA_043733645.1 Flavobacterium sp.
CGCTAAAATATTTTGTTTGGTGTTCGTGAATCTCCGATTTCATTTGGTTTAGATTAAAATTTCGGGCGCAAAGGTAAGAATACATTTGGCTAATCCAAACCGTATGCGGAATCTAAGTTATTTCCCTTTTTTAAACAACGGAACGGCAGAACACGCTTCACCATACATGACACTTTTGGCGAATGGTTGCAGTTTTTGAATTGCCATGATATAAGCGCTTTCGGGAACAGGTTTTTTGGAACAGCCTTTTAAGATGACTGGTTTGTCCTGATATATTGAATAATCTACTGTTGAAAGGATTTCCTGGTAAAGTGTCGTTTCTAAATCGGAAAGGTTTCCCATGACCACTTTTTTGGCAAAAGGAGAAAGATGAACCGTAACCAAAATACTTGCCCAGGCCGGAATTATAGCATCCGTTGAGCAATTGATAGCGACATACTGATTTTCATATTGTTTCCAATCGTGATTTTTCAGTGCCTCGCGAAAGTCTTTTTCTTTCAATAAAAAACCTTCCAAAAGCCATTGTGAAATATCTATTTGCGTTCGGACACCGTTTGGATAATAATCTTCCAAATCGAATACTTCGAGCACAGAGTTGGCAACTTTATTTATAATTCCGTCCATAGTTAAGTCTGAAAGTCGAAAGTCGAAAGTCGAAAGTCGGACAGTAACATCTTTAGACTTTGGACATTAGACTTTGGACTAATTAAAGCATTCCTAATTCTAATTTTGCTTCTTCGCTCATTAAATCTTTGCTCCAAGGTGGATCAAAAGTAATTTCTACTTCGCAGGCTTTAACGGTATCTATTTTTTTAATCTTTTCTTCGACTTCGCGAGGCAAGGTTTCGGCCACGGGGCAATTAGGAGAAGTTAGGGTCATCAAAACTTTTACTTCATTATCTTCATTAATCATCACATCGTAGATTAATCCTAATTCGTAGATATCGACCGGAATTTCCGGGTCGTAAATGCCTTTTAGCGTTTTCACCACATTTTCTCCTAAATTGATATCGTCTTTAAATTCTTCCATGTCTTTTTAATTTTTTGCATTGAATGCCAAGGCATACATTTTTATTTTTTTTATCATCGAAACCAAACCATTGGCACGCGTTGGTGATAAGTGTTCTTTTAGACCGATTTCGTCAATAAAATCGGTATTTGCATTCAAAATATCCGTAGCTTTTTGGTTGGAAAAAGCACGTATTAAAATCGCGATAATTCCTTTGGTTAAAATCGCATCACTATCGGCAGTGAAAACTACTTTGTCTCCGTTTTGCTCTCCATGAACCCAAACTTTTGACTGACAGCCTTTGATAATATTGTCTTCCGTTTTGTATTGTTCGTCAATCAACGGTAAACCTTTCCCTAAATCGATGATGTATTCGTAGCGTTGCATCCAATCGTCAAACATTGAAAACTCGTCAACGATTTCGTCTTGTATTTCTTTTATTGTCATTCTTTTTGTTTGGCTAATGAAACTATTTTGTTGACTAACTTTTCAATTTCTGCAGGTGGAAATCCGTTATCAAAATCGGTTGTTTCATAATTTTTATCCTGGTACCGTATTTTCAGATTGGCAATGGCGGCGCCATCATAAAATCTTTTTTGCGTTGGGTCTTTTAAGGTTGGCATTTTTTCTAAATCAATCTTTTCAAAATAGCCAATGATTTCTTTCCAGTCCTTATCTGAAATAGTTATTTCTTCTGGAGATTTTTCGCCATTCCTATCTCTTGAAATGGTAGCTTTTTGATTGATAACAACAATTTTCAGGAAAAATCCTCGTGTTGATGCCGAGTATTGCAATGTTGCATTGGCAATGTCATTTTGAGCTTGGTTACTACAACCTTTCGTAAGGAAAACGGATAGTAAAATCATTGTAATTGCTTTCATCTGTCTTAGTTATTTGTTTTTTTATGGTCAGATGGAACTCGCTCAAAGCTCGTTTCATTTTATATGTTTTTAAGATAGCATTATTTGTGCTTTTTTCAATGCTTCAATCATCAAATCTATTTCTTCTTTGGTATTATAAAAAGCAAAGCTTGCTCTTATTGTTCCGGGGATTTTATAAAAATCCATAATTGGTTGCGCGCAATGCTGTCCGGTTCTAACAGCTATTCCCAGTTTATCGATAATCGTGCCAACGTCATACGGATGAATTCCTTTGAGATTAAACGAAATTACGGATGTTTTTTTATTCAAATCTTTTGGACCATAAATTTCGATACCTTCGAGTTCTAATAAGCTTTTGGTTCCGTATGCCAGCAATTCTTTTTCGTAAGCCGCAATAGTGTCAAAACCAACTTCATTCATATAGTCTATGGCGGTTCCAAAGGCAATACCGCCACAAATGTTTGGCGTTCCTGCTTCAAATTTATGAGGTAAATCGGCATAGGTTGTTTTTTCGAAAGTTACCGTTGCAATCATTTCGCCTCCGCCTTTGTAAGGCGGCAGTTTTCGGAGCCATTCTTCTTTTCCATACAACATTCCAACACCAGTTGGACCACACATTTTGTGAGCCGAAGTTACATAAAAATCTACGTTCAATGCCTGAACATCTGGTTTTAAATGCGGACACGCTTGTGCGCCATCAATCAAAACAGCTGCTCCAACTTTATGCGCTTTTTCGATTATAAATTCAATTGGATTAATAGTTCCCAAACCATTTGAAATATGATTGCAAACTACCAATTTGGTTTTGTCCGAAAGCAATTTCTCGTATTCATCCATCAACAATTCGCCATCATAATTCATTGGAATGACTACTAATTTTGCGCCTGTATGTTCGCACAACATTTGCCAAGGCACAATATTACTGTGATGTTCTAATGCGGAAACAATGATTTCGTCATCCTTTTTTAACAAAGACGCAAAACCATTGGCAACCAAATTTATGCTTTCGGTTGTGCCAGAAGTAAAGATGATTTCATAATTGTGTTTGGCATTAAAATGCTGTTGAATTTTATTTCGGGCTTGTTCATAAGCATCCGTTGCTAGTTGGCTCAATGTATGAACGCCGCGATGAATGTTGGCGTTGTAACGCGAATAATAATCTACGATAGCATCAATGACAACTTGTGGTTTTTGTGAAGTTGCGCCATTATCAAAATAGACGAGTGGTTTGCCGTTTATTTGTTGAGAAAGTATCGGGAAATCGGCTCTGATTTTATTTATATCTAACATTTCTTTATTTAGAAAAATTCTAAATACAAAAGTAGAAAAATTGGACTTTAAAAAACCACGAATTCACGAATATTTATGATTTGTTTGCGGTACCATTTTGAACTACAAAAGGCACATAAGTTTTCGAAGCAATAAAAGCTTTGTGACT
>JAYTGH010000597.1:0-21820 GCA_043733645.1 Flavobacterium sp.
CCGCCGCCAAACCATGAATTGATTACATTTCCGGCATCATCATACATCTCGAAATAGCGCCAATTGGCATGAACTGTTGGCACCATCGGACTTTTTGGATGAATGACCAAACTCAGTCCACACGCAAAAAAATCAGCTTCACCAATATTGAACATTTTTTGCATTGCTTCTGGTAATTTGCCGTGAACTGCTGAAATGTTTACGCCGCCTTTTTCGATCACTTTTCCGTTTTCAATGACACGTGTTCTACCACCGCCGCCTTCTGGTCGTTCCCAATTGTCTTCACGGAATTTGGCTGCACCATCAACTACTTCTAATCTAGAAGTAATTTGGTTTTGAAGGTTTAGTATGTATTGATAGAATTGGTCTTTCATTTTGGTTGTATTAAGTATCGAGTATTAAGTATGAAGAATTTTGTCTTTTTCTTTAATACTTAATTCTTTGTACTATAACTTATATTCCTTCACCGCTTCAATAAAAGCTTTCGCATGATCAATAGGAATGCTTGGTAAAATTCCGTGACCAAGATTTACGATATAATTATCTTTTCCGAATTCGTCTATCATTTCGTGTACCATTTTTTTGATGGTTGGAATTGGAGATAATAATCTTGAAGGATCAAAGTTTCCTTGTAATGTGATTTTTCCGCCAGATAAATAACGGGCATTTCTTGCTGAGCAGGTCCAGTCAATACCAAGAGCCGATGCTTTTGATTTTGCCATGTCATTTAGTGCGAACCAGCAACCTTTTCCGAATACTATAACTTTTGTGTCTTCGGCTAATGCCTCTACGATTTGGTTGATGTATTTCCATGAGAATTCCTGATAATCTGTTGGCGATAACATGCCGCCCCAAGAATCAAAAATCTGAATTGCGTTGCAGCCTGCTTTTACTTTTTCCTTTAAATATAAAATAGTCGTATCGGTGATTTTTTGCAATAAAGTATGGGATGCCACTGGATTTGAAAAACAAAATCCTTTAGCTATATCAAAGCTTTTTGAGCCTTTCCCTTCTACAGCATAACAGAAAATCGTCCAAGGTGAACCTGCAAAACCAATAAGTGGAACCTCATCGTTCAGCATTTCTTTAGTTAGTTTTATTGCATCAAAAACATAACCTAACGTTTCATGAACCTCTGGAACAAAGGTTTTATTTACGTCTTCCATCGAACGGATTGGATTTGGAATAATTGGTCCCAAATTGTCTTTTAGTTCAACATGAATTCCCATCGCGCGTGGTACCACCAAGATATCCGAAAACAAAATAGCGGCATCCGGTTTTACAATCCTGACTGGCTGAACTGTAATTTCGGCTGCTAATTCCGGAGTTTCACAACGTGTGAAGAAATCGTATTTATCGCGTAAAGCCCTGAATTCCGGTAAATATCTTCCTGCCTGACGCATCATCCAAACCGGTGGGCGTTCTACGGTTTCGTTATTTAAGGCTCTTAAAAAAAGGTCGTTTTTAATCATTTTATTGTCTATAATATTCTATAAATTTCATTACCAAACTTTCCATTGTTGGTTGGTTGGCAATGATTCTGTTTGTTGTTACATATTTTAAAGCTTCGGCTGTTGTGTTGCCGATACAAAAGCAAATTTCATCTTCTACTATATTTTTTTGCAAATAACTTTCTATCGCCGACGGACTGAAAAACAGAATTCCATCAGGCGCAAAATCTATTTTATGTGAAGTCAAAATCGTTTCATAAACCATAATTTCGTCTAGCTTTATTTCCGCTAATCGCAATGCATCTGGTAAAACTTCTCTTCGAATAGTTCCGCAGAAAAACGTAAAGCTGTTTTTAGAATAATGGTTAAAAATATTCGAAGCCAACTCTGCAGCATAATCAGAATATTCGATAACTTCAAAATCATTATCTTCCAATAATGCTTTGGTTTTTTCGCCAACACAAAAGCATTTTATAGTTTTTATTTCAGCTATTTTTTTATTTCTAAGAACACTTTCAACCGCATTTTGACTGGTAAAAATCAAATAGTCATTTATTGAATCGATTTCAAACTTTTTATTTTGAATACTGATAAAATCCTCCTCAAATATCGAAATATCCGCACTCAACAACTGTTGCTTTTGTTTTTCTGAAAGCTTCTTTGTTGACACTATGCGAATTTGATTTTGCATTACTTTTTCAATTCGTTTTTGATTTTTGTCATCAACTCCGCTCCTTCATTTTCTAAAATTTCCTGAGCTGAATTGAATCCTAATTTCTTCCATTCGGAAATATCAACTTTCTTATCAATTTCCAGTTTTTGTTTCCCGTCAATTGATAACAAAACTCCTTTGAAATCTATCGTATCTTCCTCTTCATTATATTTTGCCAACGCTCCAATTGGCGCTGTACAACCGCCTTCGAGTGTTCTCAAAAACTGACGTTCAATATACGTGCAAATTTCAGTTTCAATATCGTTGAGTTGGGAAACCGCATCAATAGTAAACGCATCATTTTCCATAGCTACAATGACCATTGCGCCTTGTGCAGGTGCGGGAATCATCCAATCTAAATTGATAAAATCAGTTGGTTTCAGATTAATTCTTTCCAAACCTGCCGCGGCAAAAACAGCTCCGTTCCAATCATTGTCTTTCAGTTTTTGCATTCTGGTATTCACATTTCCGCGTAAATCTACAACCGTGTGATTTGGATATTTATTCCACCATTGTGCCTGACGACGAAGACTTCCGGTTGCGATTGTTACTTCAGAATTAAGAAAATCAAGATTGCCTTTGTGTACCAAAATATCCAGCACATTGGCACGCTCTAAAACCGCTACCTGCACAATTCCTTTTGGCAAAGCCGTCGGGACATCTTTCATAGAATGTACTGCAATATCGACTTGACCATTTATCATGGCAATGTCTAAAGTTTTGGTAAAAATTCCTGTGATTCCTAGTTCGTAAAGTGGTTTATCAAGAATGATATCGCCATCCGATTTAACCGCAACAATTTCTGTTTTATATCCTAAATCTTCAAGTTGTTTTTGAACCGTGTGGGCTTGCCAAAGTGCTAGTTCGCTATCGCGCGTCCCTATTCGTATTATTTTTTCTTTCACTTTGAGCATTTTTTTTATTATTCTCGCAAAGGCGCAGACACGCAAAGTTTAAAAGAATGATTTCTCTTGTTCTAATTGGAATACTTTCTCAATCCACTCAATTCCTTCATCCATTGAATCGCCATCTTTTAGATGATTTACAAAATGATTGGTAATTTTTTGAATGATTCTGTTGCCTATTAATTCGGCTTGTTCTTCGTTAAAATTGGATGATTTTTTGCGTTGCACATTCAACTCGCTTTCTTTAATGGCGTTTAATTTTTCTTTTAGTGCCTGAATGGTTGGCGCAAACTTTCTGTTTTTTGTCCAAGCCATAAATTCTTCTTTAATTTCATCTATGATTGCTTCGGCAGCTGGTATGTGCAGTTTTCTATTCTCGAGCGTTTCATCTGTAATTTGAGAAAGATGGTCCAAGTGAATCAGCGTTACGCCATCAATTTCCTGAACATTTTCGTTTACATTTTTTGGAATCGATAAATCTAAAATCAACAGTGGTTTTTTTAGATTCAATATGGCTTTGTCAACAGTTGGATTTTGAGCGCCTGTTGCTACAACAACAATATCTGCTTTTTGCAACTCTAATTGCAAATCGGCGTAATCTTTAACAACTACATCTAATTTTTTAGCTAATTTCTCGGCTTTGTCTTTTGTTCTGTTGATTAAAGTTATATGATCGTGTTTGGTGTGTTTAACCAAATTTTCACAAGTGTTTCTTCCAATTTTCCCTGTTCCGAAAAGCAGAATATTTTTATTGGCAATGTCTTCAACATTTTTGATAATATATTGCACCGATGCAAACGAAACCGAAGTAGCGCCAGTAGAAATTTCAGTATCCGTTTTTATTTTTTTGCTAGCTTGAATAACAGAATTCAGTAATCTTTCCATGAAAGAATTTACTAATCCGTTTGATTTACTTTGAATAAAAGCAATTTTTAACTGACTGATAATTTCGAAATCTCCAAGAATTTGGCTGTCTAAGCCAGTTCCTACGCGGAACATATGACTAACAGCATCTTGATTTTTGTATATATAAGCGACTTCCTGAAATTCTTCAACAGTTCCTTGACTGTTCTCGCATAGCAATTTAATTAATTCATAAGGATGGTTGGCAAAACCGTAAATTTCGGTTCTGTTGCAGGTTGAAGTTACGATTAACGATTCGATTCCTTCTGCTTCGGCTTGCATTAACAAGGTCGATTTAGCATTGGTATCCAAACTAAATTTACCTCTTATTGCAGCATCTGCTTTTTTGTAACTCAATCCGATGGCGTAAAAAGATGTATGCTTCGTCATATTAAAATTTTCCATATTTACTTTCCTTAAAAAGTTCAACAAAACTATTATTATCTAATTTATAAAAGTAACGCTCAAAGGACTTTTTGTATCGCTGTGAGATATTTTGCTTGCTAAATATCTTTTTAGCGTTATTTATTATAAATTTGTACTGAAATCAAGTGCTGACAATTTCTTTATGTAGATTGATTCTAAATAATAATTTCGCCTGACTTCGAAACTATGTACGAAAAAATATCGCTATGGGTTCTCAAGAGATAATAACAATTGAAAATGATTTCACCCTAATTCGTTTTCAAAGTGATGAAAATGAAAGTTTTCACGTGAAAAAGCCTATCAATCAGGGGCTGATTCAATTTCATTTTGGGATTAAAGGCAGGGCAAAATTTGTGTTCAATGAAGGAACTTATGCATTAGATTTAAGAGAAGAAAAATCATTATTGTTTTATAATCCGCAGAAAGAATTGCCTTTAAATTTAGAATTAGCACCTAATTCTTGGATGATTTCGGTGATAATTTCTATCCAAAAATTTCATGGTTTGTTTTCTAAAGATGCGAGTCATATTCCGTTCTTGAGCGACGAAAATAAAGACCGAAAATATTATAAAGAGAACGATATAAGTCCGTCGATGGCAATTGTTTTAAGTCAATTATTTCATTATAATTTGAATCCACAGATAAAGAATCTTTATTACAAAGGCAAAGGATACGAACTGTTGAGTTTGTATTTTAATAGTTCCGAAGATCCAGATGCTGAGCAATGTCCGTTTTTGATTGATGAAGAAAATGTGTTGAAAATTAGAAAAGCCAAGGAAATTATCATCACCAATATGTCGGAACCGCCGGGTTTAGAAGAACTCTCCGACAAAGTTGGGTTAAGTCTGAAAAAACTAAAAATGGGTTTTAAGCAAATTTATGGTGATACTGTTTATGGCTACTTATTTGATTACAAAATGGATTATGCGCGACAATTATTAGACAGCGGTTCGTATAATGTGAACGAAGTTGGGCTAAAAATTGGTTATAGTACCGGAAGTCATTTTATCGCGGCTTTCAAAAAGAAATTTGCCACAACACCAAAAAAATATTTAATGTCATTAAACCAAAATACCTAATCAAATCGATTTCGTATATCAAAAGAATTAGTAAAAACAGTAAACATACAATTAACAAATGAAAGGAGTATTATTAGTCAATTTGGGTTCACCCGAAAGTCCAACAGCCAAAGATGTAAAGCCTTATTTAGATGAATTTTTAATGGATAAATACGTGATTGATGTACCATTTTTATTGCGCGCCTTATTGGTTCGTGGCATCATTTTGCAAACACGTCCTAAAAAATCAGCTGAAGCTTATGCCAGAATATGGACTAATGAAGGTTCGCCTTTGATTGTGATTTCGAAAAGAATGCATAAAAAAGTTCAAAGTTTAGTTGACATCCCCGTTGCCTTGGCAATGCGCTACGGAACAATTACAATCATGGAAGGATTGCAAGAACTACAGGATAAAGGCGTCAATGAAGTCATGCTTTTCCCTTTGTATCCGCAACACGCCATGGCATCTACAACAACTATTGTGGTTTTGGCAGAAGAATTGCGTGCAAAAAACTTTCCAGAAATGAAATTCACCAATGTTCCAGCATTTTATAACAAACCCGATTACATTCAGGCATTAGCCAATTCTATCAAAAAGCATTTAGACACTTTTGAGTATGATCACTTGTTGTTTTCGTATCACGGAATTCCAAAACGTCATATTCGTAAAACGGATATCACAAAATCACATTGCAAAATTGATGGTTCGTGTTGTAACACGCCTTCGCCAGCGCACGAATTTTGTTACCGTCATCAATGTTATGAAACTACAAAACAAGTGGTAGAATTATTGAATATCCCAAAAGATAAATACAGTCAAACTTTTCAATCGAGATTAGCTGGCGACAAATGGTTAACGCCTTATACTGATGTAGAAGTCAACAAAATGCCCGAAAAAGGAATTAAGAAACTGGCAGTCGTAACTCCGGCTTTCGTTGCAGATTGTTTAGAAACCTTGGAAGAAATTGCAATGGAAGCCAATCATCAGTATAAAGAAAATGGCGGCGAAGAGTTTTTAGCAATTCCGTGTATGAATGATGGCGATGAATGGTGTGGCGTTGTTGCGGACTGGATTAAGGATTTTCAAAGAAAATAGACTTTAAATGGAATATTACAACTACATAAAATCGCTCCACCTCATCTTTGTCATAACTTGGTTTGCAGGATTATTCTACATCGTTCGATTATTTGTATATCAAATTGAAGCCAATGACAAACCTTCGCCCGAGAAAGAAATTCTGCAAAAACAATATAAAATAATGACGTATCGTTTGTGGTATATCATTACTTGGCCAAGTTCTATTTTGGCTGTTGCTTTTGCAATTTGGTTATTGATTTTAATGCCTGCCTGGTTGCAAATGCCATGGATGCATGTCAAATTGGGATTTGTAGTTTTACTAGTTGCCTATCAAATAAAATGTCATTCAATCTATAAAGAATTACAAAACGATATTTTCAAATACAGTTCTAACTTCATGCGATTGTGGAATGAAGGCGCAACAATTATTCTTTTTGCCGTTGTTTTTTTAGTAATTTTAAAAAATGCTTTCAATTGGATTTATGGCGTCATCGGAATTGTTTTGTTCTCGATTTTGATAATGCTTGGCTATAAATTTTACAAACGAATAAGAGAAAAAAATAATTAGTGATTAGTAATTAGCTTTGTATTGCTTTTGACTAGTTACTAATTACTATTCACTAATCACTAAAATATGCTCAACGGCTTCAAAATGTCAATGCTGTCACTTCGAATTAGGATTTTCCTATCGATGATTATATTGATATTAATTGCTTCCATTTTGATGGCTTCTATCTCGATTATTCAGTTTAAAAACGAAGCCAAGGATTACCATCAAAAACGTTTAGATCAGAAAGAATTCGCCATAAAAGAACATATCAATTATGTGCTTGCCAATACAACATATCCGCTTACAGAGAAAAATCTTCCCTTGATTTTTAAGGATAAAATTCACGAACTAGCCGATATTCATAACCTCGAAATCAATATTTATGGTTTGAACGGAAAGTTACTGAAATCGTCAAAAGCTTCATTTTCTGTTGATAAGGTAGCGCCGCCAATTCCAACTTATGTGTTGAAACTCGTTCAGTCATCCGTCGAAAAAAGATACGTTGATATCAAAAGTGTCAACGGTATCAAAAACCGCTCATCTTATAGCCAGATTAAAGATGACAAATTCAAACCGTTAGGAATTTTAAATATTCCTTATGTTGAAGATGATGGTTATTATGAAACAGAATTAAGCAAGTTTTTGGTGCGTTTGAGTCAGGTTTATTCCTTTATGTTAATTATTGCATTTGCTTTGGCTTATTTTCTTGCTAGTTATATTACCCAATCACTAAAAACCATTTCAGATAAAATCAACGAAACAAGTTTGAATCAAAAGAACGAGAAAATTGTTATTGAAGCCAATAGTCGTGAGATTAATTCGTTGATAAATGCCTATAATCAAATGGTAGATAAATTGGAAGACAGTGCTACGATGCTTGCCCAAAGCGAACGTGAACAAGCTTGGCGCGAAATGGCAAAACAAGTAGCACACGAAATCAAAAATCCGTTAACGCCAATGCGTTTGACAGTGCAAAGTTTTCAGCGAAAATTTGATGCTAATGATCCCGAATTAAAACAAAAACTCAACGATTATTCTAAAACACTAATTCAGCAAATTGATACGATGAGCGCCGTAGCTTCGGCTTTTTCAAACTTTGCTTCGATGCCGGCGCAACAAAACGAAACTCTGAATGTGGTTCAGGTTGTAGAATTGGCTTTGGATATTTTTAACGAGGATTTTATTGTTTTTAAAAGCAATAAAGAATATGTAATTTCGAAATTAGACAGAACGCAGTTGATTCGGATTATCACTAATTTAGTTAAAAATGCCATTCAATCCATTCCGGATGAGCAGGAAGAAAAGAAAGTTTTAGTCTCTGTTAATGAAGTAGAAAACGATGTTATCATCACCGTTGAAGATAATGGAATAGGTATAGAATCTGATAATATTGAGCATGTTTTCGAGCCTAAATTTACCACAAAAACCAGCGGAATGGGATTAGGTTTAGGAATTATAAAAAACATTATAGAAAATTACAAAGGAACTATTACTTTTGAAACAGAACTCGGTAAAGGAACAACGTTTTTTGTTTCGCTGCCTATTGTTAAATAAAACATCATAACTATGAACTTCGAAAACATACTCGTTGCTATAGAAAACGGCATTGGACAAATTACTATCAATCGCCCGACAAAATTAAACGCACTCAATGTGGCGACCATTCAGGAATTGCACGACGCTTTTGAAAGTCTGGAAAACAATACCGATGTCAGAGTTATTATCATTACCGGCGAAGGCGAAAAAGCTTTTGTAGCTGGTGCTGATATTTCAGAATTTGCTAATTTTTCGATTGAAGAAGGCGCTCAAATGGCGGCTCAGGGGCATGAATTGCTTTTCGATTTTGTTGAAAATTTAAAAAAGCCAACTATTGCTGCCATTAATGGTTTTGCCCTTGGCGGTGGATTAGAATTAGCTATGGCATGTCATTTCAGAATTGCTTCTGATAATGCCAAAATGGGTTTGCCCGAAGTTTCTCTTGGTGTAATTCCGGGTTACGGCGGAACACAACGTTTACCACAATTAATTGGAAAAGGTCGCGCTATGGAGATGATAATGACGGCAGGAATGGTTTCTGCTGAAGAGGCGCATCGTGCTGGTTTGGTCAACCATGTTGTGCCACAAGGGGAACTTTTAGATTTCACGAAAGGAATCGCAACGCGCATTATGAGAAATTCTCCTTTCGCAATTGGCAGAGCTATAAAATGTGTCAATGCCAACTTTAAAGATGGCATAAATGGTTATGAAACCGAAATCAGAAACTTTGGCAAATGTTTTAATACCGAAGATTTTAAGGAAGGAACAACCGCTTTTTTAGAAAAAAGGAAAGCAGAATTTAAAGGAAAATAAAAATCAAGTCTCGCTTAAATAGCGAGATTTTTTTTATATTCGGCACAACAATAAAAAACAACCAAAATCAAATGAAAAAAATTCTTATCTGCATAGCGTTAGTTATGCTTTCGTGGCATTCCTTTGCCCAAGACATTCCGGTAAAAATAACCAAAAGTGAACTTTTTAAAGACGAATACAAAAACTCAAGTATTGTATTAGTTGTAGACGACGGAACCGGCGGCGTTGTGATTGTTCGATCTTATCAGGGCGGTATATTTTCATCAGGGCTTGGCTATTATTTTGAGCATTACGATAGTAATCTGAAATTAACCAAGGAATACGAATATGAATCCAAACAAAAAAAGGGAGATAAAAAAACCTATGGTTCTATCCTTGGAGTTGTTTCGAACGGCCAGCAAATCAATATGATTGAATATTTATATGATAAAACAGATAAGGCCTACATCTGTAACGCCTTAACATCCAATATCAATGACTTTAATTTTACTTCAAAAGAATTATTTCGTATCGGTGCAGAGCAAGTTGAGAAACGTGGCTTTTTTTCGAGCGCATCGAGTTATGACAATGACAACGGCGCCAAGATGATTGTCAATGAAGACGGAACAGCTTTTGCCATCACCATGGATATTACGGATAAAAACAGCGAAACACACAAGTTGTATTTATTCGACAATGCCTTGAACCAAAAGATCGATCACACTTTCAAAAGAGACATCAAGGACAGAAAGTTTACGTATGAAAACATTGATGTATCCAAAGACGGTAATACTTTATACCTTTTAGGAAAAGCTAAAACAGAAGAAGCTAAAAAGAAAAAAGACGGTGGCAGGTACCAATATGAATTGACAAGAATTACTAGTAGTGATTCAAAAACACAAGTCTTTGATACTGATGATCATTTTGCTGCTTCGCTAAAAACCATCATTTTTAAGGATCGTGTAACTTGTTTTGGTTTTTATTCTGACAGAAATGATAACCGCTTCAAAGGGATTTGTTATTTTGAATTAGATCCAACTACGCTTGCCGTTAAAAAATCGAAATTCAATCCGTTTACAGAGCAGTTTATGGTTGACAAATACGGGAAAGACAAAGACAAGGAATTGAAAAATGTATCTTTTAAAAAACTTCTTATAACTGCTAATAATGATATCATCTTAAATGCCGAAGAGTTTTATATTACTACTAACACCTCGTATTCGCCTCAAGGGGGTTCGCGTACTTATTATGTGTATCATTATGACGATATCATTAGTGCCAAAATCAATCCAACTGGTGATATTGTATGGGCGAGAAACATTAACAAGCGCCAGGACTATCCTGCGCCAAACCCATACTTCTCTTATACTTCAACAGCCAAAGGTTCTGATGCCTATTTCTACATCAATACCGGAGAGAAAGTTAGAAAGATCAGAAAGGACAGAATTGAGTTTAAAGAAGCCAGCATTAAGCGCTCTAACTTAAATGTTATCCGAATTAATAATGAAGGTGATTTTGATTACCGTGAGGTTTTGGATGACAAAGAAAACGAAGTGCCCTTTATGGTTGCCTATGGAAAACTTTGTGGTGACTCAGTATTCATACTTGGACAAAAAGGAAAGAAAAAACAAATTCTGAAATTGACTTTATAACAGAAAAAAAGGAGAGCCATTCGGACGCTTTTTTTATCTTTCTTCTTGTCATTCCGTCTCGTCAGAATGACTAGAAAGGAATCTGTTTACTTAGTCTTCTTTACATACTGCGTTAAAATGACAATAGTTTGTCCTTCTACTCTTCCTTCAATTTGGCTGGCATTATCCCAAACCAATTTAATGTTGTGAACAGCTGCACCTCGTTTTGCGGTAAAGCTGGCTCCTTTCACATCTAAATCTTTAATCAAAACAACCGAATCGCCGTCTTTAAGAATATTACCATTACCGTCTTTATGTACAATCTTGCCATCTTCATCTTCACCTTCGCCAGTTGCACCTGCCCAAATTAAGGTCTCTTCATCAAGATACATCATGTCAAGCAAATCTTGAGGCCATCCTTCTGACCGCAATCTGTTAAGCATTCGCCATGCGACAACCTGAACAGGTTTGTTTTCATTCCACATACTCTCGCTAAGACATCTCCAATGATTTGGGTCGGTTGGTGTTGTATTTTCTATTTGGTTTTTGCAGGTTATACATACCAATATTGAGTTATCTAATGATATAGCTTCTTCTTTGGTTAAATGGATTCTTAAGTCTTCGGTAGCGCCACACAATTCACATTTGGAACCGCTTCTTTCGTCTAATCTTTGGTCGATAACACTCATATCTTATAAGTTAAAAGAGGCTCCTATCTGGAACACAAATTGATTATTGTATTCGTCAAATCCCTGAACATTTGAATCATATCTTGCTAATGGAATTCCGGCTTCGGTGTAAACGCCAAAACCATCTGTAAAGAAATATCTGAAACCTAAATGCGCTCCAAAATTTCTTGTCCCTAAATCTAAACCTGGGTAAATATCCATTGCTTTATCCAATTTAAAAACATTTCCTAAATTGGCATTGAAACGAACTTTTGCATCTGCCCTGTCTCCAAAAGTAGGTTTAACACCATCCGCTTTTACAACCGAAAGAAGATAAGAGGCAACGAATCCGTATGACATATTTTCACCAATTCCAAAATCAGCAGAAACATTAATTCCTGTTCCGTGACTTTGAGCATTCAGTCCTACTTGCGCTTTGACGTCTCCTTTTCCTTTAAAAGCTTGTGCATTTGCAAAACTTACCATAACGATTGCCGCTATTGTGATTATTTTCTTCATTTAAAATCTATTTTATTTTTTAACTTCGTTCAATTCGACCTAGAGGTCTCGGGTGCAAAAGTAGTTAAATTAATTTCTTCCTTTCTCATTAAAATACAACACATTCAAAGGCTCGCTTTGCCAAAATTCCTTTGTCTCAACATCTAAAATGGTTAATGGTCCTTTGAAAGCTGCTCCGGTATCAATATTCCACAAGCACGCTTTCTGAATTGGAACAGTTTTGTTTATTTTGGTTACCGGTGTGTGGCCGATGTAAATTTCGTTGTATAATGTTAGTCTTTTGGGATAATAAAGGCTGTCTTTAGGGAGCGATTCATCTAATGACATAGCGGTTTCCCAAAGTGTTCTGTCCCAATAAAACATTTTTGGAAAATATTCGTAATGAATGCCGTTCATATTCGTAAAACCCGCATGAATGAATAATCTATTTTGTTCATCTAAATAATAATCTTGTAGCGATTTTAGAAAATCAACATGGATTTGTTTTTTTGCTGCTGAAATATTAGTATATGCTAAAACTGTGGCTTCTCCACCATGTTTGTACCATTCAAGATTGTCTTTGCTCTCAGAGAGCCATTGCAAAAGCAGTTCATCATGATTGCCTCGAATGAAAATGCATTTGTTTTTTTTATTCAATTCTATCAAATAATCTAGCACTTGTGGCGATTCGCTCCAACCATCAACATAATCTCCGAGAAAAATCAACGTATCATCGGTACTTACTTTTGCTCGTTCCATAATTTGATGCAATGCTCTTAACCCCCCATGGATATCACCTATTACTAATTTTCTATGCATTGTTTGTATTGTATTTCATTTTTCTTAATATTCGCATGGCTTCTTTGAAACTCATATACACTGTTGGGTTGCTTTGTAACTTCAAAAGCGGTTTTGCATCGATTAACTTTTGCTTCGCATCATCAAAACCATTAAGATAACAAATCATCAAAGTTGAAGATAAATTTTCCAAATCTTTTTCTTCCCGTTCGCTAAGCTGCAATCCTTTTTCCAGTTTATTAATTACTGCAATAGTAGCATTATAAATATGACGCAGCATTTTTTTGTTATAGGCTGGTGGTTCGAAAAGTAATTTGGTTTCCATTTTATAATAGCCATTATCAAAAAAATGAATGGTCAATTGTTCCAATGGATAATAACTCGTTTTGTCATTCAGCCCAAGTGCCACATGCTCAATAATGGTAAAACTTTGCTCGTCATAACGAATAGAAACAACATCGAGCGCCGAATAGAAAAGTTTCACTTGCTCGTTTATCAATTCAATATCCACGCGCGAAAGATACGTTGTGTCCCTGATTTTTTTCGGAACTCCGGCCCAGCAAATTACAAACAATTCTTTAAAAACATTATACTTTGACGTCATGTCCTTGTGACGGTAATTCATAAAATCAATTACGCCGTCCAATGTATATGCAATGCTGTTTCTCGAGCTGTTTTCGATGCTAATAACAGTTTCTATATTCTGTTTAGAATATGGAATCTTGTCTTCCGTTGGCATCGAGTTACTGCCCACTCTAACAAAAGTAGTGTTGGCCAAAATCGTATGAATGTTTTTCTTGAAAAAAGAGGCTTTGTGTTTTGGTTTAATGGTTACCAAACCTACAACTCTGTCTTTAGGCAAGTTAGGAAACGGTACATTTTCATATTGAATTTTTGGTGGATTTTCTAGATAAGCATTTACCAAATTCTGAATTCTGCTATCATCAAAAAAGTCATCGCCAAGGATTTCGTTTTCCTGATCTTCAACACCAACAACAATATAAGAATTATTGGAAGGATTAGAATTAGAGAGTGCACAGATATGCTTCAAAAACTTGCCTTTCCCTTCTTTGGTATGCAAATTCAACTGGCGCTTCTTATCATAAAAACTGCACTCATCATTGTGAGCGAGTAAGTTTTTTATAAGAAGACGCTTGTTTATCATTCTAAGTACGATTTACGAAGTACAAAGTACGAAGTTATTATTTCACTTCGTACCTCGTACCTCAAACTTCGTAAATTTATGGTACTTTATTCCCCATGCTTTCTGTCCAAATGGCAAACCAATCCAATTGGTCTAAATTCATTTCAACAGCTTTCATCAATGCCTGAATTCGGGCAATGTTTACTGTTCCCGCAACCGGGATTACATTCGCCGGATGTTTTAAAATCCATGCTAAAAGAATAGAATCCGAACCTAAATGATATTTGTCAACCAATTGAGCCAACAGTTTTTTCAATCTTCTCGTTTGTTCAATGTCTTCTCTAAAAACGGTTCCCAGCGGATTCCACGACATTGGGAGAATGTTATGTAGCTGCATATAATCCAGACTTCCGTCTAACATTGCCTCGTGATGCGTTGCCGAAAATTGTATCTGATTGTAATTGATTTCTGTTTTCTGACGAATCAATTCGGATTGCGAAGCCGTAAAATTAGAAACTCCAAAATCAATAATCTTTCCTTCTTTCTTCAGTTTGGCAACCGCTTCCGCAATTTCATCAGCAATCATCAAAGGACTTGGACGATGCAACAGCAAAACATCTAAATAATCGGTTTGCAGATTTTTTAATGAATTCTCAACCGACCAAATGATATAGTCTTTGGAGTAATCATAATGTTTAATAGTATTATTTCTGCCGTTTGTATGCTGAATACCACATTTTGAAATTAACTGAATTTTGTTTCTGTCGATGTTACTTTGCCCAAATGCTTCACCAAAATCGGCTTCGGTGGTGTAATTTCCATAAATATCGGCGTGGTCAAAACTCGTGATTTGATTTTCGAAACAAATATGCATCAGATGCTCCATTTCAGCTGTTGAAAGATTTTTGTCCCAAATTCCCCAATTCATCGTTCCAGCAACGATGGGCGATAATTTTGTTTTCATTTTATGTATTTGAAGTATGTTTTTTCTTTTTTCTGTATTTTAAAAATTTTATTGTTTTCCACCTGAAAAATCCCAAAAACAGATTAGGTCTTAAAATTATGAAAAGAAAATCATAAATCATCCTTAAAATAGGGATGTTTTATAAAGTTTTAACGCATTGTTAACATCTCGTAAGAGATTAAATTTTCACTTTTGAAATGTTAAAATTATAACCGTCACACATTAGAATAAATTGAGTAACTATGGAAGAAAATGCTACTGCTTTAGACATTAGAGCAATTAATGAAAAAATTGAAAGAGAAAGTGCTTTTATCGATTTGCTGACTATGGAAATGAATAAAGTCATCGTTGGTCAGAAACACATGGTAGAACGATTGTTAATTGGACTTTTGGGTCAAGGGCATATTCTGCTGGAAGGTGTTCCGGGTTTGGCAAAAACCTTAGCCATAAATACTTTGTCACAGGCAGTTCACGGAAGCTTTAGCCGTATTCAGTTTACACCCGATTTATTGCCAGCCGATGTTGTTGGAACGATGATTTACAATATTAAAGCCAATGAATTTTCTATAAAAAAAGGTCCAATTTTCGCCAACTTTATTCTTGCCGATGAGATTAACCGTGCACCGGCTAAAGTACAATCTGCTTTGCTTGAAGCGATGCAGGAAAAACAAGTGACTATCGGCGATACGACTTTCAAATTAGACAGACCTTTTTTAGTTTTGGCAACCCAAAATCCAATTGAGCAGGAAGGAACGTATCCGTTACCGGAAGCACAAGTCGATCGTTTTATGCTAAAAACTGTTATCGATTATCCAAAAATGGATGAAGAAAGATTGGTTATCCGTCAGAATTTAAAAGGTTCATATGAAAAAGTAAATCCTGTGGTTTCTGTCGAGCAAATTCTAAAAGCACAAGAAGCGGTTCGCGAAGTTTACATGGATGAAAAAATCGAAAAATATATTCTAGATATAGTTTTTGCTACTCGTAATCCCGAAAAATACAAACTCGAAAGTTTAAAACCGCTCATTGGTTTTGGCGCTTCGCCTCGTGGAAGTATCAACTTGGCAATTGCTGCCAAATGTTACGCTTTCATAAAACGCCGTGGCTATGTAATTCCGGAAGACGTTCGTGCTGTGGTTCATGATGTATTGCGCCACAGAATTGGCGTTACCTACGAAGCAGAAGCCGAAAACATCACTTCTGTTGACATTATCAACAAAATCGTAAACGAAATAGAAGTTCCCTAAAAGCATTTAGGCAAAGCCAATAGCCATTAGTAAAACTTCTGCCTATTGCCTATTGCCTACTGCCTATTGCCTTAACAATGGAAACAAAAGACTTACTTAAAAAAGTTCGTAAAATCGAAATCAAAACCCGAAGACTGAGTGATCATATCTTCTCGGGCGAATACCACACGTCATTTAAAGGCCGTGGAATGACGTTTTCGGAAGTGCGTCAGTACCAGTTTGGCGACGATATTCGTGCTATTGATTGGAACGTAACTGCGCGCTACAACGAGCCTTATGTGAAAGTTTTTGAAGAAGAACGGGAATTGACCATGATACTGATGGTTGATATTTCGGGTTCTGAAAGTTTTGGAACCAAAAACCAACTGAAAAGTGAAATCGTGACTGAGATTGCTGCAACAATGGCATTTTCGGCAACGCAGAATAATGATAAGATTGGTCTGATTTTATTCACTGATCAAATTGAATTATACATTCCGCCCAAAAAAGGAAAATCACACGTGTTGCGCATCATACGTGAATTAATAGAATTTCTACCAAAAAGCAAAAAAACAGATTTGTCGCAAGCTCTGAAATTTCTATCGAACACGCAGAAAAAGAAAGCGATTGTATTCGTCATTTCTGATTTTATGGTAGATGAGGATTATGAGAAAACCTTGAAAATTGCAGGAAAAAAACACGACATTACTGGTGTTCGTGTGTACGATATCCGCGAAGCCAAAATGCCAAACATCGGTATGGTCGAAATGGAAGATGCCGAAACGGGAGAAATTTTAGTAGTTAATACCGGTTCCAAAAAAGCACGCCTGAGTTATGAAAAACAATATCAAGATAAAGTGAGTTACTTTAGAGATATCTTTTCAAAATGTGGTTCCGGAACTGTAAACACAAGAGTTGATGAAAGTTATGTGACAAAATTATTGGGTTATTTTAAATCGAGATAAGTTACTAACCCTTTCAGGGTTTTGAACCCTGAAAGGGTTAGAATTAAAACAAAATGAAAATTAAACTATACATAGTATTCTTTTTACTAACGACTTCGCTTTTTGCCCAAAAAGTGACGACTTCTGTTAACGTTACCAAAAATAAAATTGGCGCCGAATTCAAGTTGACTTTAAAGACTGATGTTGATACGTTATCAAAAGTAAAATTTCCTGCAGCCAAGAACTTTGGCGCTTTGGAAGTGATTCAATCGTATAAAATTGACACCGTTAAGAATGGCGCACGATATGAATTAATCAAAAAATATGGGCTAACGCAGTTCGACAGCGGAAGATATGTTATTCCAAGAATTCCTGTTATGATTAACGGAAAAGCTATTTTTTCAGATAACATCAAAGTAGAAGTTAACGATGTAAAAGTCGATACGTTAAAGCAAAAAATGTACGACATCAAAGACATCGCGCAAGCGGAAAGTCCGTTAGGAACTTGGTGGATTTACCTTTTAATCTTGTTAGCTATAGCAATTGCCGGTTATTTCATTTATCAATTCATCAAGAAAAGACAAAGTCAACCAAAAGTTGAAGCCATTGTTTTCAAATCGCCTATCGAAAAAGCAACGACTTTATTGCAACAATTGGAAACCAAAGAGCTTTGGCAAAAAGGCGAAATCAAACATTATTATTCTGAACTGACCGATATTGCACGTAATTATATCGAAGAAGAAATCAATATTCCAGCTATGGAAAGTACGACTTCTGAACTAATTGAAGGATTGCGAAAAGCATCGAAACAAAAGAAACTGAAACTCTCAAACGAAACGGTAGAAAATCTGGAAAAGGTTTTAATGCAAGCCGATTTAGTAAAATTTGCCAAGGTAAAACCGCTTGATTTTGAAATCGAAGAAGACAAAAAACGTATTTCAAGTTCTATCGTAATCATCCACAAATCAATTCCTGAAGTTGTCGAAAATGATGATGAACTTGCGTTATGGAACGAACAACAAAAAGAATTGGCACGTTTGCAAAAACTGAAAAAACAAAAACGCGTTCAAATTATTACCACGATTGGAATTGTATTCGGAATGTTGTTGATTTTTCTTTTGGGATTAATTTATTTTAAAGGATTTGACTATGTAAAAGACAATTTCCTTGGTCATCCAACCAAAGATTTAGTAGAAGGCCAATGGGTTTATAGCGAATATGGAAATCCCGGCGTAAGAGTCGAAACTCCAAAAGTATTGAAGCGAATTGATGCTACAAAAACGCTTCCAAAAGATGCTATAGCGCTGATTAAGGAAATGCAGACTTTTGGTTACGGAAGCCTATTGGAAGATTTCTACATCTCAGTATCGACGGTAACTTACAAACAGGAAACACAAATAGATTTAGATAAAACAGCCGAAGGTTATCTGAAAATTATGGAAGCTCAAGGCGCGCAAAACATCATTGTGAAGACAGAAGATTTTGATACCCAAAAAGGAATTTCAGGTAAGAAAGCTTATGGCACGATGACGATTTTAGATAAGATAAAAGGCAAATCGACTAAAATGTATTATGAAGTATTGCTTTTCAGTCAAAATGGCGGCTTGCAAACTATTATGGTAATGCATCGTGAAGATGATAAATACGGGCAACAAATTGCCGAAAGAATGTTGAACTCGGTCGAATTACAAACAGCACAACAATGAAAGATGTAAGTTTTTTAAATCCTGAGTTTTTCTGGTTGTTTTTATTATTTCCAGCAGCTATTTTATGGCAAATTTGGAAAAGGAAACAACAAAATGCAACTTTGAAAATAAGTTCGGTAAAAGGTTTCAAAGCGCAAAAATCTTTGTTAGCCAAAATAAAACCTTTCTTGTTTGTATTGCGTTTACTAGCGTTGAGTTCATTGATTATTGCCATGGCGAGACCAAGAAAAGTAGACATCAGCAGCCAAACCAAATCGACAAAAGGAATTGATATCGTAATGGCAATTGACGTTTCAGGAAGTATGCTGGCAAAAGATCTGCATCCAAACCGAATGGAAGCTTTGAAAAAAGTTGCCGAAAATTTCGTAGAAGGAAGACCAAATGACAGAGTCGGAATTGTAGTTTATGCTTCAGAAGCCTATACAAAAACGCCCGTTACGAGCGACAAAGCTATTGTTCAGCAGGCAATTCAAAGCATCAAATATGATAATGTTTTGCAGGACGGGACCGGAATCGGAATGGGTTTAACCACTGCAGTCAATCGGTTGAAAGACAGCAAAGCAAAGAGCAAAGTGATTATTCTTTTGACTGATGGTGTAAATAATGCTGGTTTTATCGAACCGGAAACGGCTTCTCAAATTGCCCGAGAATACGGAATTAAAGTATACACTATCGGAATTGGAACGAATGGAAACGCAATGTTTCCTTATGCGTATGCTCCAAATGGCGGCTTTTTATTCCGAATGATGCCTGTTGAAATTGATGTGAATTTATTGCAGACAATCGCCAGAAATACGGGCGGAAAATATTTCAGAGCCAGCAGTAATAGCAAATTGGAATCGATTTACAAAGAAATCAACAAACTGGAAACGACTGAAATTCAAGAGCTGAAATTCTATGATTATGATGAAAAATACAGGCTGTTTGTTTGTATTGCCGGAATTTTAGTTTTGATGGAGTTTGGTTTAAGAAACACAATTTATAGAAGTTTTATATAAAGGATTATGTACGAGTTAGAAGAAAAATGGTATTTGTATTTCTTGCTTGTCATTCCCGCAATGACATTACTTTTCCTGTACATTCAGTTCTGGAAAAGAAAGAAACAACGCGAGTTTGGCGATTTAGATTTAATCAAAAAATTAAGTCCGGAAAAATCAGCTTTCAAATCTACTTTGAAATTAGTTGTGATTATGTTAGCATTAACTTGTTTAATAATCGGATTGGTTAATCCAAAAATCGGAACCAAATTAGAAACCGTAAAACGAGAAGGAATTGATATCATTTTTGCAATTGATGTTTCCAAAAGTATGTTAGCCGAAGACGTAGCACCAAGTCGTTTAGAGAAAAGTAAACAATTGGTTTCTCAGATTATCAATAATTTGGGCAGCGACAGGATTGGAATTATAGCCTATTCCGGAAGTGCTTTCCCGGTTTTACCGATTACTACGGATTATAGTGTTGGAAAAATGTTTTTGCAAACGATGAATCCGGGAATGATTTCGGCTCAGGGAACATCCATTGATCAAGCGATTAATTTGGCAACAACTTATATCGATAAAAAAGATAAAACGAACAAACTTTTAATCATCATTACCGATGGTGAAGATCATTCCGATGCCGCTGCCGATGCTGCTGAAGAAGCTAAAAAAGTTGGCTTGAAAATAATGACTATTGGCGTTGGAACCGAAAAAGGCGGAACTATTCCATTGAAAAGAAATGGTGTTGTAGAAAGCTTTCAACGTGATCAAAATGGCGAAGTGGTTATTACCAAAAGAAATGCAGAAGTGTTGAGAGCTATTGCCAAAAGTGCCGGCGGCGGTTATGTTGATGGCAATTCAACCAAAGAAGTTTTAGATTATGTGAAACACGCTTTAGACAATATTCAGAAAACAGAATTTGAAAGCACGCAAATGGCCGATTTCAAATCGCAGTTTCAATGGTTTTTAGGATTTGGTTTTTTCTTGTTGTTTTTAGATGTTTTCCTGTTGGAGAAAAAGACAAAATGGGTAAAAAAGATGAATTTATTTAATGAAAAAGAATAAATGAAAAAGTTGCTTTTATATAGTTTGATTCTGATTTCCTTTTTGGCGAAAGCTCAAGACAAGGAAAAGGACAACCATTTGCCAAAAGGGAACGAATCTTTTGCCGAAAAAAAATACGCTGATGCCGAAGCTGAATACCGAATTTCGGAATCTAAAAACCCGAAAAAAGCGATTGCATCCTACAATTTAGGAAACGCTGTTTACAGACAAAATCAATCGGGCGAAGCCAAATATCATTATGCAAAAGCATTAAAAAATGCCAAAACCAGAGCCGAAAAATATCAGGCCTTTCATAATATCGGGAATACGCTGATGAAAGATAAGGATTATGCCGGCGCTGCAGAAGCCTATAAAAATGCGCTGCGTAATAATCCTGCGGATGAAGAAACTCGTTATAATTATGCTTTGGCCAAAAAAATGCTAAAAGATAATCCGCCGAAAAAGGGCGGAAAAGACAAGGACAAAAAAGATAAGAACAAAGAAAAAAAAGACGATAAAAGTAAAGACAAAGACAAGGAGAAAAAGGACAAGAAAGACGGGAAAGATAAAGACAAGGATAAAAAAGACGGAGATAAGAATAAAGATAACAAAGACAATAAAAATCAAAATCAAGGAAAACCAAAACCTCACCCAGGCGGAATTTCGAAACAACGTTTAGAGAATTTATTAGACGCTGTAAACAATGAAGAAAAAAAAGTTCAGGATAAAGTAAACAAACAAAAAGTACAAGCCAATCCTAAAAAAGCTGAAAAAGATTGGTAGTTAAATGATTAGACAATTCGTAAATT